>JBOHYO010000177.1:0-2899 GCA_050737935.1 Rhodanobacteraceae bacterium | reverse complement strand
GTCCAGACCTTCCAGACCGAACTGTCGCGAGCAAAAATTTCGATGCCAGAGTGCTCGAAATTCCGAAAGTGAGTTTTTCAACAGAATCGGCCGTAAACGGACCTTCTAATGGTAGGCGGTGGGGTGGCGCGTTTCGTGTCCGGGGTGATCAGTGAGCCCACGTGCGCCGCAGCGGATGCGCCTCGGTGTTGAAGGTCACCGCGTTGAAATCGATAGCCTCGGGCTTGAACAGCAGGTAGTAGTACTTGAAGGTCTCGGCCAGCACGAAGCTTTCCATGTCGTCGCGCTTTTGTTTGGTGATGATGCTCTTCAACGCCGCGTAGCCTGCGTCGGTGCGGCAATACTTTACGAAGTCGTCGAACATCGTGCGGCCCATCGCGAGGTACTTGGGGTCGTGCGTGTAGTGATGGAGATAGAAGGTGGATTCGACGATTTCGGGGCGCAGTGCGTAGCCGTCGTACGCGATCTTCATCGTTTTGTAGTCCAGCACCTCCGGCTCGATGCCGTGCAGGTTCCACATCCGGAAGCTGGAATCCTGCAGTCGCGCGGCGCGCTTCACGTCGCCGGAAAGTGCCAGCAGCCCCGGGAAGAACGCATCCAGCGCGCCGTATTCGGTTGCGGTGCGCTTGCCGGTATTCATGTCGGCATGGCCGTACCAGAGTTGGCCGTGGACTTCGTCGGCGAGGTACCTGTTGATAGCCGGGATGCTGGCCTTCCACATGCTGAGGCAATCCTTGTCGCCGAACAGCCGCCAGCATTTCCACAGGTATTCGTAATAGCTGTCGATACCGCCGCTGATGCTGGAATCGGTGTCGGTCCACTTGCCGGTCTCGACATTGATGCCCGCGCCGACCAGCCCGATCGATGAGCGACGGTCGAAGGTCGCGACCAGCGCGCGCTTGGCCTTGGCGTAGAACACCGGATTGCCGGTGAATTTGCTCAGGGTGCCGAATTCGAGGATCAGGGTGCCCGTCTCCGCGGGATTGGACACCGCGCCGCGCACCTTGCCGGTCTTGAGGTTCACGTACTGGTACGGCATTCCGGTCGGCGAGTTGAACGCCGGCAGGAGGCGCTTGCCGAGGTCTTCTGCCTTGTGCAGCAACACCGGATCATGCGTGAGCTGGTAGCCCGAAAGCAGGCCGCCCAGGAGGCGAATGGTGATCTCGAAATTCTTGACGTAGATGTCCTTGTCGAAATCGAGCTTTGCATCGATCAATGCGCGGTCCTGGTCGGCTTCCTTGTCGAGGCCCATCAGCACCAGTGTGTCCAGCGCGTCGACCGGCGTCATCAGCAGCGATTGGCCGTACCAGTCGAATGGCTTCTTGCTCAGCGGCTTGAGTTCATCGTGACCCCAGGCGTAGCGCTTGTAGCCGTCCCACGCGTGCAGGAACTCGGCCTTGACGCGCGCGGCCATCGCGGCGGAATCCACCGCTGCAGTTCCCTGCCCTTCAAGGGGAGGGTTGGCGGTGGCAGCGGCGATGCGCGACGTTGGCAGCGCTGTAGCTCCGTCCCCTTCAAGGGGGCGAAGTGGCGCGCTTACGAACCGAAGGTTCGTGCGCCGGTGAGCGCCCGAGGCAGGATGCCGAGGGCCGGGTTGCTTTGCGAGGGCTTGGACGCCCGAGCTTAGCAACGTGGGGTGGGGATGGGGTCCTTGAGCGCGTGCAAACGTTGCCGGCGCGAGCGCCAGCAGCACGAGCGCCGTCATCATGATCTTCATCGCTCGTGCTCCGGAGGAGGGAACGAAGGCGGCGAATTGACGGAGTCACTGCCCCAATGCGGATTCGGCTGCGGGCCCAGCGTAAAGCGCAGGGTGCCGCCGTGCTCCGCAAACGATGCCGGCAGCCACGGCTTGTCATGCGATTTTCCATCCAGCGTCAACGACTGCACGTAGAGATTCGCACCATTCGCGCGGGGCGCCTCGATCGTCACGTCGCCGCCGGCGCGATGAACAACCGCTTTCGGAAACAGCGGGCTTCCCAGCAGCAATTCGGCGCGCCCGGGAATTGCCGGGTACATTCCGAGCACCGCCCACACGTACCAGGATGACATTTCGCCCAAGTCGTCGTTGCCTGGAATGCCATCCGGCGAGTTCTTCCACAGCGTGTCCAGCACGATGCGAACGGCCTTCTGTGTTTTCCAGGGTTGCCCGGCGTAGTCGTACAGCCACGGCGTACCGATCGAAGGCTCGTTGTCGAGTTCCGCGTGCAGCGGTCCCGCCTTGGTCAGTGCCCAGTTGCCGTGCGCGTCGTGGAAGAACCCATCGAGCCGCGCGGTGGCTTTAGCGCGCCCGCCCAGCATCTCGAACAGTCCGTGGACATCGAACGGCACCATCCACAGGTATTGCGCGGCACTGCCTTCCACGAAGCCGTCACCCGTATCGGGCGTAAACGCAGGCCACGAGCCGTCGGCGTTGCGGTTCTGGATGTAGCCGCCGTGTAGTGTCGCGTGCGGATTGAACAGGTTGCGCCAGTAGCCTGCACGGGTGCGGAGCATCCGTTCGCCGGCATGATCGCCGATGGCGGCGGCGAGTTGCGACAGCGCGAAGTCGGCGGTCGCATCTTCCAGCGTTTCGCCCGCGCCGCCCCAGGCGTTCGACTTCGCGGCGATGTAGTGCAGCTTCAACCATTGATCCAGCGAGGGCCGCTGCCCCACGCATTCCACGTTGCAGCCTTCGTCGCTGAGGTCATGCGCGGTCGGCACCGTGGCCGCGCGCTTCAGCGAGGCGTAGACGCCGCGCAAATCGAAATCGCGGCCGCCGAATGCGTAAATGCCCGCGACCGCGGGCACCGAGGGATCGCCGGCCATCACGTGGGTGGCACCGGACGCGTGGGTCCAGCGATCCCACTCGCCATGGTTCTGTTGCGCCTGGTTGTAGAGCGATTGCGCGATGTCGCTGCCG
>JBOHYO010000176.1:0-5478 GCA_050737935.1 Rhodanobacteraceae bacterium | reverse complement strand
GTTCTCGAAGGGAGTGTGCGGAAGGTCGGGAACCGCATCCGTATCGGGGCGCAACTTGTCGACGTGGAAAGCGGCTATCAGCTCTGGTCCGAAACCTACGATCGACAGATGGAAGACGTATTTGCCGTGCAGGACGACATTTCGCGGTCGATCGTCGGGGCGTTGAAGCTGCAATTGGTCGGCGGTACCGCGGCCGTGGTGGCGCCGACCAACAGCCTGGACGCATACACGACGTATCTGAAAGGGCGGTTTCATTTCAACAAGTTCAACGAACCCGGTCTGCGCAAGGCCAACGACCTTTTCCAGCATGCATTGCTGCAGGACCCCGGATTTGCAAGAGCCTACGCGGGAATCGCCGACGTGTGGTGCGATCTCGCGGATGACTGGGTCGCACCGGACGAGGCGTATCCGCGGGCGAAATCAGCCGCCGAGCGGGCCTTGCAACGTGATCCCGAACTGGCCGATGCGATGGTTTCGGTGGGCAAGGTGCTGAGTTGGTATGAGTGGAAGTTCGCCGAAGCCGTGCGCTACCTGGAGCGAGCGGTAATCCTCAGCCCCAACAACGCCGATGCCCACTGGGTGCTGGCGACGGCTCTTCCCCCGGCGGGACGCCTGCACGATGGCATCGACGCGGTCAACCGCGCCCTGCAACTCGACCCGCTGCGGGTCGAGTTCTTCGCGTGGGCCGCCCGGCTGCTCTTATACGCGAGGGACTACAAAGGCGCGATTGCCCAAGGTATGGAGACATTCGAGCTCGACGAGGAGAACGGGCGCGGATTCGTGTTCGTCGGATCGGCCCACCTCGCCATGGGCGATGCCGAGCAGGCACTCGAATGGTTCCAGCACGGCCAGAGCCTGGACAAGGCGGTACGTTCGTATGACACCATGATCGTACGCGCATTGGCTGCGCTGGGTCGCGCCGAGGAGGCTGAAGAGATCCTCGCGCGACTGGAGATTGAGTCGCGCCAGCAATACGTGCGTGCAGAGTATCTGGCGATGGGTCACGCGGCGATCGGCGATTTCGATGGCGCCTTCAGTGCGCTGGAACGGGCCTATCAGGCGCGCTCGGCAGGATTGATTTATTTGCAACTCGATCCCGGCTACGATCCACTGCGCGATGATCCGCGATACAAGGAACTTGTACAGCGCATCGGACTTTGAGCAATAAAATGGTGGAAACGAAAAGGAGACGAAAAGGGGACGGAGGCAATCAACTTGCGCCACCCCCGTCGGCGCCAGGCTGCAGGGTGGAACCCACACTCAAATCCGGATAGCCGAAAAAAGAGGCCCCGAAGGGCCTCGCGAAAGTGTGTCGGGTACGCGATCTACGGCTTGTAGTTGGAATCGATGAACGCCGCCGCCGCGGTGTGCAGGCCGTCGTGGGCCTTCGGGTTCAGGTACACCATGTGGCCCGACGGGAAGAACTGGTAGCTGATGTTCTTCTGCAGGTTGGCCTGGATCGGCAACTGGTGCATTTCGTACTCGGCCGAGTAGAACGGCGTGCCGAGATCGAAATAGCCGCCCATCAGCAGGATGTGCAAGTCCGGATCGTGCTTCATCGCCGAAGCCAGGTCCGGCATCACGTTTGGCGTGAACGGCAGCGGGAATGGCGCGCCGGGTGGCTGATGCTTGAAATCCCATTCCTTGAACACGTCGATCTGCGGCTTGTAGGTCATGTGCTTGCCGAAGTCCAGCGTGTTGCGGACGTAATCGTTGAACTCCGCGACTGTTGGCGCGTCGATCGCGGAGTCCAGCGGATCGTAGTCCGCCGATTCAGCCATCGGGTTCAGCGCGGGGCCGCTGTAACGCGAGTCCAGGCGACCGGTCACCTCGTCGTTGGCACCGAGCAACTCGTGCGCGAACTGGCCGCCCGAGACGCGCAGGTTGGCCTTGGCGATGTAGGCCGTCGGCAGGCCTGTGTACTGGTGGATTTGTTCGGCGATCTTCTGCCTGGTGCCGGCATCGAGCTGCGAGCCTTGCATCAGCGCCTGCAGATAATCGGTGGCCGCGAAGTGCTCGACCTGTTTCAGGAATGCCTGCAAATCAGCGGGTTGCTGCGGCAGCTTGTGGTGGTACCACGCGGTGGCCGCATAACTGGGCAAGCCCAGCGCGTAGGAAATGTTGTTGGTGCCCGGATTGACCTGCGGATAGTCGACGCCGATGTCGTAACTGAGCACCGCCGACAGCAACATCACGCCGTTCAGGCCAACGCTGTCGTCGTTTTCGAGGATGTTCGCCAGCATCGCCGATCGGGTAGTGCCATAGCTTTCTCCGAACAGGAACTTGGGCGAACCCCAGCGGCTGTTGATGGTGAGGTAACGAGTGATGAACTGCGCGAAGGCGTGCGCGTCTTCATCGAAACCGTACACATCCTTGGCCGTACCCGCACCGCCGTCGTCCTTGCCGATCACCCGGCCAAAGCCGGTGCCGGGGGCGTCGATGAACACCAGGTCGCTGGCGTCGAGCAGGCTGTCATCGTTGTTGACCAGTTGATACGGCGCCGGCGGCGTCATGGTGCCGCTGCCGACTACCACCCGCTTCGGCCCGAAGGCGAGCATGTGCAGCCAGATCGTGGAAGACCCGGGGCCGCCGTTGTAGAGGAAGGTGATCGGCCGCGCAGTGGGGTTGTTCACGCCGCTCTTGACGTAAGCAACATAGGACATGCTGGCGACAGGCTTTTCGTCCTTGTTCTTGATGATCAACACGCCGGTGGTGGCGGTGTAGTCGACGGTCCTGCCCGACACGGTAACGCTGCCGTGCGTCACGGCGCTTTGGTCAGCGGGCGGCGCGACATGCGACGGCGCACCATCGCCTGCCTTCTTGTGCGCGTCGTCGGCATTCGCGACGCTCATCGCTCCCAGCACCAGGAGCGCGGATACAAAAACCATTGTTCGTTTCACAGCAGTTCCCCCACGTGGATTGAACGAAATGCCTGCCACAGGGCAGGGCGTGACCCCATCATCAACTCATCGATTCCATCATCGAACGATGCCGCGAGCGGTAACGGATTGCCCTGTCCGGTGCCCATTACAGTCCCGGCCGATTGTCCGAGTTGTCGTGGGATCTCAGGTTTGTCGGATGACGAAGACGGGCTACCCTCCCCAGCGCCCATCACCCGGATACGACCGGACGCAATCATGGGCCGTTCGCCGCTACGGCAAATGTGCCATTGGTAAGCGTGTCGTTCGCCTCGGCAACGGCCGACGTCCGCAAAAACCTGGTCGCGCATGGGAGCCCCGGGCGCAACATGCCTTGGCGAAGTGCGTCAGCTCGTGGCCCGGCCGCGTCCGTCCTTCTTGAGCGCGCAGTCGATGCAGGGAGCGTCGTCGGCTCCAGGCAACGCCGCACTCGGTTGCGGACGATCGGTATCGTCCAGAACAGGGCATTACGATGCTGCGCACTCCCGTTTGGGTAAGCTACTGACCCGTTCGTATGGTCAGGCGCCCAATGAGCAGCATGTTCCAGTCGCTCAGCAGCTACAACTATCGGCTGTGGGCCGGAGGTGCGCTGGTGTCCAACGTGGGCACCTGGATGCAACGCATCGGGCAGGACTGGCTGGTGCTTACCGTGCTCACCCACCACAACGCGACGGCGGTGGGTACGGTGATGGCGCTGCAATTCGGGCCGCCGCTGCTGCTGCTGCCCTTGAGCGGCTTTGCCGCCGATCACATGGACCGTCGCAAGCTGTTGCTTTTCACCCAGGGCGCTGCCGGGTTGCTGGCGTTGGGCCTGGGCCTGGTGACCATCACCGGGGTGGTGCAGCTGTGGCAGGTGTATGGCTTTGCCGGACTGCTGGGCTGCGTCACCGCGTTCGACGCGCCGGCGCGGCAGGCGTTTGTATCGGACCTGGTCACCGACGACGACCTGGCCAATGCGGTGGCGCTGAACTCCACGTCCTTCAACGCCGCTCGAATGCTTGGTCCGGCGGTCGCGGGCGTGTTGATTGCCGCGGTGGGCGAGGGCTGGCTGTTCCTCATCAACGCGGGCTCCTATGCCGCGGTGCTGGTGTCGCTGTGGTTTCTCCGTGTGCACGAACTGCATACCGAAGCGCGGCCTGCACGCACGCGCGGCAGCTTGCTGGCGGGGTTTGGCTATGTGTGGCAGCGGCCCGACCTGGTCGCCGTATTGGTGATGCTGTTGCTGCTCGGTACCTTCGGCTTCAACTTCGCCATCTTCATCTCGACCATGTCGGTCACCGTGTTCCACGGCAACGCCAGCCAGTACGGCCTGCTGACCTCGGCGATGGCTGCGGGCACCATGTGCGGGGCCCTGCTTTCGGCCCGGCGACCGTTTCCCGGCATGGTGCTGATGGGTTTCTCGGCGGCGGCCTTCGGTATCACCCTGGCGGTGGCCGCGGCGATGCCGAGCCCCATTCTGTTCGCTGCTGTGCTGTTCTTCGTCGGCCTGGCCGCGCTCACCTTCATGACCGCCAGCAACTCGATGATGCAGCTCACCACCGAGCGGGCCATGCGTGGCCGGGTGCTGGCTTTGCGCATCGCCGTAGTCATGGGTGGGACCCCGATCGGTGCACCGTTGGTGGGCTGGGTGGTCGATCATTTCGGCGCCCGCTTGGCGCTATGCGTAGGCGCGCTCGCAGGCCTGGCGGCAGCCGCGGTTGCGGTGGCCTATCTGGTCAGGCATCGCGACCTGCGCTTGGTACGGAAGGGCAGGCGGCTGCGGTTTGTCCTTCACCCCGCGCCGACGGATCTGACGCTCGCTCGCGTGGCGGCGGGTGAACGCGTCACTTGATTGGGTGAAAAGGGGACGGCGGCGGCGCGGAGCGCGAGCACCGGTTTCTGCAGGTTGGGCTGATCCCGGACTCATTCCGGGAGAAGCCCAACAAGTCGTCGAGTCGGTGGCGCGCGGCGGAGCCGTGACGCGCGTTGGGCTTCGCTGCGCTCGGCACCAACCTACAAGAGCACCCCGATGCCGCCTGCGAACGTTGCAGGCGGCGCGGAGCGCGAGCACCGGTTTCTGCAGGTTGGGCTGATCCCGGACTCGTTCCGGGAGAAGCCCAACAAGTCGTCGAGCCGGTGGCGCGCGGCGGAGCCGTGAGGCGCGTTGGGCTTCGCTGCGCTCAGCACCAACCTACAACAGCACGCCGCGCCGCCTGCGAACGCTGCAGGCGGTGCGGAGCGCGAGCACCGGCTTCTGCAGGTTGGGCTGATCCCGGACTCGTTCCGGGAGAAGCCCAACAGGCCGTCGAGTCGGGTGGGGGTCATGACGCTCGTTGGGCTGCGCTGCGCTCAGCACCAACGTACAAGGGCACTCCGATGCCGCCTGCGGCCCCACTCCGTGGGGACGTCCGGAATGGCGAATGTATTGCTGGGGAGCGCACTAACCCGCGGCTTTTTTCACCAGCTCGCGGATGCGTTTTTCTTCGGCGGCGGTCAACTTCACCAGCGCGTACGACGTCGCCCACATCGCGCCGTCGTCGAGCTTGGCGCTGTCGTTGAAGCCGAGGGTGAGGTAGCGATC
>JBOHYO010000175.1:0-9694 GCA_050737935.1 Rhodanobacteraceae bacterium | reverse complement strand
TTTACGCAGATTTTATTCCCGCATCCACTGGCGATACCCGCTTCTTACGCGCCTGTCTTTATGCTGCGCTCCTTCTGAAGCGGCTCCGCAGCGGACGAGCTGCATGGTCGACAGACGGCTTACTTCGGCAGGCGACAAGTTTGAACACGGAACAACCCACCGGTCGGCGCCTGCTGGCGTTGGCCTTGAGTGCGGTCGGCGTGGTTTACGGCGACATTGGCACCAGCCCGCTCTACACCATCAAGGAGGTCTTCGGCCCCTTTGGCGTGGCAGCTTCGCCCTCGAACGTGCTGGGAGGCCTGAGCCTGGTCTTCTGGTCACTGGTGATCGTGGTGTCGATCAAGTACCTGCTGTTTATCATGCGGGCCGACAACAAGGGCGAGGGCGGCATCGTGGCATTGATGGCCCTGGCCCAGCGAAGCGTCGGTCCGCTCCCGCGGCTGGTGCCGCTCGTGGCGATCCTGGGAATTTTCGGCGCTGCATTGTTCTATGGGGATGGGGTGATCACGCCGGCCATCTCGGTGTTGTCCGCGGTTGAGGGGCTGGAGGTCGCCGCGCCAGCCTTGACCCATCTGGTCGTGCCACTGACGTTGCTGATCATCGTCGCGCTGTTCGCGCTGCAGCGTCACGGCACCGGGCGCATCGGAGCGGTGTTCGGGCCCGTCTGCGTGGTGTGGTTCCTGAGCATCGCTTTGCTCGGGCTGCGGGGCATCATCCAGAATCCGGTCGTGCTCAAGGCGATCAGCCCGACGTACGGCTTCGGATTCTTCCTGCACAACCGGGTCGAGGCATTTTTCGCGCTGGGTGCCGTGGTACTGGCGGTCACCGGCACGGAAGCGCTGTACGCCGATATGGGTCATTTCGGCAAACGGCCGATCCGTCTGGCCTGGTTCGCCTTCGTGCTCCCCGCGCTGCTGCTGAACTACTTCGGTCAGGGTGCGCTGGTGCTGGCGAATCCAAATGCGCTGGCCAACCCGTTCTACCACTTGGTGCCCAGGCCGCTGCTCTATCCAATGATCGTGCTTGCCACGGCCGCCACGGTGATCGCCTCGCAGGCGGTCATTTCCGGCGCCTTTTCGATGACCCGCGAGGCCATGCAACTGGGCTACATGCCGCGCATGCGGGTGGTGCACACCTCCGAGGAGATGTCCGGCCAGGTGTATGTCCCCTTCATCAACAAGGTGCTGCTCGTGCTGGTTGCCGCGGCGGTGGTCGGTTTCGGATCCTCCGACAATCTGGGCTCCGCATACGGCATCGCGGTTACCGGCACCATGGTCACCACCACGCTGCTCGCGCTGATTGTCGCGCGCTACCAGTGGCATTGGTCCTGGTGGGCGATACTGGCGATCGGCACCGGCCTGCTCTTCGTGGACGTCGGGTTCTTCAGCGCGAACATCATCAAGGTCGAAAGCGGCGGCTGGTTTCCACTTGTGCTGGGCTTGGCAGTGTTCATCGTGCTGACCACCTGGCGGCGTGGCCGCGTATTGCTGCAACGTCGAATCCAGATGGACGGCCTGGACCTTGATTCGTTCATTGCCAGTTTGGCCGAATACCCGGTTCCCCGGGTAGCGGGGACTGCGGTGTTCATGACCGCCAATGGCACATCCGTGCCGCGTGCCCTCCTGCACAATCTCAAGCACAACAAGGTGCTTCACGAGCGCAACGTGTTCCTGACGGTGCAGACATTGGACACGCCGCACGCAGAATCGGAAGAACAACTGGAGCTGACTCCTCTTGCCGGTGGCTTCGCGCGCCTGATCCTGCGGGTAGGCTTTGCCGATGATCCGGACGTGCCGCGGCTGCTCACCCAATGCAGCCGTTTGGGTGAGTGTTTCAACCTCAGTGATACTACCTTCTTCCTGTCGCATGAGACCGTGGTCGCCATGCCGGGCGGCTCCGGTATGGCGCTATGGCGCGAGCGCCTGTTCGTTTTTCTGATGCGCAACGCGCTATCGGCCACTGCTTTCTTCGGCATTCCCGGCAACAGGATCATCGAACTGGGCACACAAGTGGAGATTTGATCGATCATGATCGTGGAGCCGCGGGCCACGCCAAGCGGGCTGCCAAGGTGTGGGCACCCACAGCGCCCGCGCACGCGATGGACTAACGTAGGCGCCGACTACTGGTTTCCGCGCATGACCGACTCGCGTACTCCCTCAGCTCAGCTGGCCGTGACCGGCGGATGGACCGGATATGTCTATGCGAGCGCGGTGATCGTGCTCGGCTTCGCACTGGCGTTCCTGGCCAATCGATATTTGTCGGTGGCGAATCTGGGGCTGATCTTCCTCACGGTAGTGCTGGTTGTCGCCGTGCGCACGCGCATGAGCGTCGCGGTCTACACCGCCGTGGTGTGTTTTCTCGGTTACAACTTCTTTTTCACGGAACCCCGGCACACACTTGCCATTTCCAATGCGGGCGACGTGCTGGCGGTCGCGCTTTTTCTGGTGGTCGCCCTGATAAGTGGGCATCTGGCGACACAGCTCGCCAAGCAGGTGGCATCGCTGCGTGCGGCGCAGGCGCGTGCCCAGGCGTTGCTTGCTCTCGGACAAAGCCTTGCTGTCACTACGAAAACCCGGGCGATCTGCGACGCCGGTATCGCGGCATTGGCTCAGGCCATCGATGCCGAGGTCGCGGTACTCGTACCGGCTGCCACGGGCGGCTGGGAGGTGCGCGCGGCCGTGCCGGACCGGTTCGTACCAGAGCCGGCCGAGATCGCCGCCGCAAATGCCCTCGACCAGGATGACGCACTCCGGACGACGACAAGCAGCATATTTCCGAGCGCGTGCGTGCTGCCATTGGGTGGCACCAGTTGGCGCGCGGGGGCGATTGTCATTCGCCCCCGTAGGCCGACCGTGGCGGAAGCTGAAGGTGGGAGCCTGGCCCGGGAGATGGTGCAGGACATAGGCTTGGCGCTGGAGCGCGTGCATCTCGCTGAAGCGCTGGAAGAGGCGCGGGTGCAAGGTGAGACCGATCGGTTGCGCAACGCGCTGCTGGCCTCCGTGTCACACGATCTGCGCTCGCCGCTGGCCTCGATGATCGGCGCGGCCAGCACGCTCGCCAACTACGAGTCACGACTGCCGGTTACCGAGCGGCGCGAACTGCTCGATTCGATCCTGCATGAGGGGCAGCGATTGGACCGCTATATCCAGAACCTGCTCGATATGGCCCGGCTCGGACACGGCGCGCTCACGTTGCGTCGGGACTGGGTCGATGCGAACGAAATAGTGCTGGCAGCGGTCGCGCGACTTCGCCGATACCATCCGACCGTCGGCATCAAATCCCGGCTGCTGCCGGAGACCTTGTTGCTCTATGTGCATCCGGCGCTGATCGAGCAGGCGCTGTTCAACATCCTGGAGAACGCCGCGCATGTTTCTCCTCCGGAACGGCCGGTTGAAATCGCGCTGTTCCCGATCGAGGGGATGCTCCGCATCGAGATCAGTGATGAAGGGCCCGGCATTCCCGTCGAGGAGCGTAACCGCATCTTCGACATGTTCTTCTCCGTCTCCCGTGGTGATCGTGCATCCAAGGGCACGGGACTTGGTCTATCCATCTGCCGCGGAATGATCGGCGCACACGGCGGCAGTGTGGAGGTCCTGTCGCGCGAGGGAAGTGGCACGATTCTGCGCGTGACGCTGCCCGTGCCGAAGCCCCCCGAGGCCAGCCCATGAACCCGAATGCGGCCCGCGTGCTGGTGATCGACGATGAAACCCAGATCCGTCGATTCCTCGACATCGCGCTGCGCGCGGAGGGCTACCGCGTGCTGCAGGCAGGCACCGCCGAAGAGGGGCTCGCCTTGGCGGCGACCCAGACGCCAGATCTGGTGATTCTCGATCTGGGGCTGCCGGATCGGGAGGGCCATGAGGTACTGGCCGAGTTGCGCCAATGGAGCGCAGTACCGGTACTGATGCTTTCGGTGCGTAGCACCGAAGCTGAAAAGGTGCGTGCGCTGGACAATGGCGCCAATGACTATGTGACAAAACCGTTCGGAGTGCAGGAGGTGATGGCGCGACTTCGTGCACTACTGCGCGATCGCACCCTCGCCGACTCCCGCGAGCCAGGTCTGCGCTACGACGATGGACGCCTGACAGTTGACCAGGCTCGCCGGGAAGTCAGTCTGGATGGCGCACCGCTGACGCTGACGCGCAAAGAGTATGCTGTTCTGGTGATGCTGCTCCGCCATCTCAACCGAGTGGTGAGTCAGAATCAGCTCCTGCGTGAGATTTGGGGGGCCAGTCACGTGCAAGATACTCACTATTTGAGAATAGTCGTCGGGCGTTTGCGACAGAAGCTCGGGGATGATCCGGCAGCACCACGCTGGCTCAAAACCGAACCCGGGGTGGGGTACCGATTTTTGGCAAGGGGATAGCCAAGGTGATCGATGATGGATAGCCCGGCCCGGAATCACATGCCGTCGTGTTCCGCCTCCAGCAGCCGCGCCTTGCCGAACATGCATGTGAACGTCGAGCCCTTGCCTGGTTCGCTTTCGATACGCAACTCGGCGTCGTGCAGGTTCAACACGTGCTTGACGATGGACAGGCCCAGTCCGGTGCCGCCGCTGCCGCGCGAGCGGCTGGATGACACGCGGTAGAAACGTTCGGTCAGGCGCGAAAGGTGCTCGGCGGGGATGCCGTAACCGGTGTCGGACACGGAATACTCCGCGCCGTCCGGCGTGCGCCGCCAGCGGATCGTGATCGCGCCGCCGTCCGGCGTGTAGCGCACCGCGTTGCTGACCAGGTTGGAGAACGCGCTGTGCAGATCTTTCGGCGAACCGAGCAGATCGGCGCGCGCCTCGTCTTCCAGCGAAATGTCGTGGCGCCCCTGGCTCAACGCCTCCGCCTCCTTGCACAATGCACCCAGCAGCGGCGCCATTTCCACGCGCTCCTCGGGCACGTGCTGCTGCATTTCCAGGCGCGAAAGTTCCAGCAGGTCCTCGACGATTTCGCGCATGCGCTGCGACTGCGCGCGCATTTCGTTCAGCACCGGCGCCAGCGCCGGCACGTCCTCGGGATCGAGCAATTCGAGATAGCCGTGGATCACCGTCAGCGGCGTGCGCAATTCATGCGAGACGTTGGCGACGAAATCACGGCGTACCTGCTCCAGCCGGGTCAGCCGGCTGATGTCGCGCGCCAGCAGCAGGCGTCGGTGTTCACCGTAGGG
The DNA here is from genome assembly GCA_050737935.1 of Rhodanobacteraceae bacterium. Lineage (GTDB taxonomy): Bacteria > Pseudomonadota > Gammaproteobacteria > Xanthomonadales > Rhodanobacteraceae > 66-474. Next base: position 4,537 of record JBOHYO010000175.1, on the reverse strand, counting down.
AATCAGCTCCAGATGCAGGCGCACGACGGTGGCAACCGGCGAGGTCACGTCGTCGGCTTCGGCGCCGCCTTCGCGCAACCAGGCACCGAATTCGTCGGTTGCATGACGGTCGAGTAACGCCACGCCACGATCGCGCGGCCACGCGACGCCGAGCAGGCGCGCGGCGGCAGGATTGCACCAGCACACGCGGTATTCCCGGTCGAGCAGCACCAGCGCCTCGTTCAGCGCCATCGCCGCGGCGCGCAGGTCGCGCAATTCACCGGCGAGCTTACGTGCCCGCACGCGATCCGCGTTCACGGCGTCGCCGAAAGGCGGTAACCGCTGCCGCGCACGGTCTGGACCAGACCATCCAGCCGGAACGGTTCGAGCAGCTTGCGCAGCCGCCGGATATGCACGTCCACCGTGCGTTCTTCGACATACACGCTGCCACCCCAGACGTGGTCGAGCAATTGCGCGCGCGAATAAACCCGCTCGGGATGGGTCATGAAAAAATGCAGCAAGCGGTATTCGGTCGGCCCCACGTCGATTTCCGCGTCGCCGGCAAACACGCGGTGGGCCGGCCCGTCGATGCGCAGTCCGCCGATCTCGATCGAGCCCGTCTCGTCATCGGCCTGGCTGCGCCGCAGCACCGCCTTGATCCGCGCAATCAGCTCGCGGGTCGAGAACGGTTTCACCACGTAATCGTCGACGCCGGCTTCCAGGCCGTTGACGCGATCCATCTCCTCACCGCGCGCGGTCAACATGATGATCGGTACTTCGGCGGTGCGTTCCTCACTGCGCAGGCGGCGCGCCAGTTCGAGCCCCGTCATGCCAGGCAGCATCCAGTCCAGCAGGATCAGGTCCGGCGGCGTGTCGCTGATCGCGACCAGCGCCGCGCGCGCGTCGGCAGCATGGATCACTTCCATGTCCGCCTTGCGCAAGGCGAAAGCGACCATGTCGCGGATCGAGGCTTCGTCTTCGACAACCAGAATGCGCTTGTGCATGCGGGGGATTCGTGGCGAACCTGTGACCCGATTATTGCAGCGTCGCAACATGACAATCTCGTGACAATGCGGCAGTGCCTCAGCCTGAAAAAATGCCGTTCATCCTGAGCGTAGGCGCAAAGCGCCGGAGTCGAAGGACAGCGGCACGGCGCTTCGACTTCGCGGCCTGCAGGCCGCTACGCTCAGCGCGAACGGATATCGGGTATTCCAAACCGGTGCCACAGACAGCCCATCAAGCTTGGGTGCGGGGGCCGGCGCATGCGAAACTGCGAGCTTGCCCAAGCCCGCCGCACCCCCGATGGACCACGCTGACCTCGCCCGCCATACGCCGCTGATGCGGCAGTATTTCGCCGCCAAGGCGGAATATCCGGACACGTTGCTGTTCTTCCGGATGGGTGACTTCTATGAGTTGTTCTACGACGACGCGCGCAAGGCCGCGCGCCTGCTGGACATCACCATGACCCAGCGCGGCGAATCGGCCGGCGCGCCGATTCCGATGGCGGGCGTGCCCTATCACGCGGTCGAGGGATACCTCGCCAAGTTCGTGCGCGCAGGCGAATCGGTTGCGATCTGCGAACAGATCGGCAACCCCAACGGCAAGGGGCCGATGGAGCGCAAGGTCGTGCGCGTGGTCACGCCCGGCACGGTCACCGACGAAGCGCTGCTGCCGGAACGCCGCGACAACCTGCTGCTGGCGATCGCAGCCGGACAATCGGGGTATGGGCTGGCGTGGGTCGATCTGGCAGGCGGACGTTTTCTGCTGAGCGAAGTTGCCGACGCCGATGCACTGGCCGCCGAACTCGCGCGGCTTGCGCCTGCCGAGACATTGGTGGGCGAGGACGTGGCGTGGCCGCAAGCCGTGGCAGGCTCGAACGGCCTGCGCAAGCGCCCGCCGTGGCATTTCGACGAAACCAGCGCGCGCCGCGAACTGATACGTTTCTTCGGCACCCGCGATCTTTCCGGCTTCGGCGCCGATGGCGTGCCGCTGGCTGTTGCGGCGGCGGGTTGCCTGCTCGGATATCTGCAGGAAACCCAGAAGGCCGCGCTGCCGCACCTGACCGGTCTTGCGGTCGAATCGGCCGATGAAACCGTCGCGATGGACGCGGCCACCCGGCGCAACCTCGAACTCGACACCCATCCCTCGGGCGATGCGCGCTATACCCTGCTCGGCGTGCTGGATTCCACGATCACGCCGATGGGTGCGCGCGCGCTGCGCCGTTGGCTGCATCGACCGTTGCGCGATCACACCGTGCTGCGTTTGCGCCATCAGGCGCTCGGCGCGCTGATCGACGGCGGCGTGCTGGACGCGTTGCGCGAAAAACTGCGCGCCATCGGCGACCTGGAGCGCATCCTCGCGCGGGTGGCGCTGCGCTCCGCGCGCCCGCGCGACCTCGCCACGTTGCGCGATGGGCTGGCCGCGGCGCCGGATTTGCGTGCAACCTTGGCGCAACTCGATTCGCCGCTGCTTCACGAACTGCTGGATCGCCTCGGCGAGCATGCGGACACCGTGCACCTGCTGCAAACCGCGATCGTCGAACGGCCGCCCGCGCTGCTTCGCGAAGGCGGCGCGATCGCCAACGGCTACGACGCCGAACTCGACGAGTTGCGCCAACTTTCGACCCACGCCGACCAGTACCTCGTCGAACTCGAAACACGCGAGCGTGCGGCCACCGGCATCGCGACATTGAAGGTCGGCTACAACCGCGTGCACGGCTACTATATCGAGTTCGGCAAGGCCCAGGCCGGCAAGGCGCCCGCGCACTACACGCGGCGCCAGACTACCAAGAACACCGAGCGCTACATCACCGAGGAACTGAAGGCGTTCGAGGACAAGGTGCTGTCGGCGAAGGAACGCGCGTTGATGCGCGAGCGCGCGCTGTACGACGGCGTGCTGGACGTGTTGATCGAAAAACTCGCGCCACTGAAGCAGGCGGCGCAGTCGCTGGCCGAGCTGGACGTGCTGGCGGCATTGGCCGAACGCGCGGATGCGCTCGACTGGTCGCGGCCGCAACTGGTGGATGACGACTGCATCGAGATCGAACGCGGTCGTCATCCGGTGGTGGAGGTTGTGCGCAGCGAACCGTTCGAGCCGAACGACCTTGCGCTGGATGATGGGCGACGGATGCTGGTGATCACCGGTCCCAACATGGGCGGCAAGAGTACCTACATGCGCCAGAACGCGCTGATCGTGCTGCTGGCGCACATCGGCAGTTACGTGCCGGCGGCTTCGGCGACGATCGGGCCGATCGATCGCATCTTCACCCGCATCGGCGCGGGCGATGATCTTGCGCGCGGGCAATCGACCTTCATGGTCGAGATGAGCGAGACCGCCAACATCCTGCATAACGCGACCGAAAAGTCGCTGGTGCTGATGGACGAGGTCGGGCGCGGAACTTCTACGTATGACGGCCTCGCGCTGGCGCGCGCCTCGGCGGTACACCTCGCCACGGCGAACCGCGCGTTCACCCTGTTCGCGACGCATTACTTCGAGCTGACCGAACTCGCAGCCCTGTTCGGCGGCATCGCCAACGTGCACCTCGACGCCGTGGAATACCACGACCCGAAACAGGGCGAGCAACTGGTATTCATGCACGCGGTGAAGGACGGACCCGCCAACCGCAGTTTCGGCTTGCAGGTGGCCGCGCTCGCGGGCCTGCCCAAGGCGGTGATCGCGGACGCAAAGCAAACCTTGGTCGCGCTGGAACGAGGCGAAGCGCCGGGCCGGCTGTCCCCGATGCAACCGACCGCCGGCGCCTCGCCGCAATCCGACCTGTTCGCAAAGACGCCCGATCCGAAGGCTTCCGAGCTCGCCGCGGCCCTGCGCGACATCGATCCCGATTCACTCGCCCCGCGCGAGGCGCTGGATGCGCTGTATCGCCTGCGGTCGCTGCTGTAAGCGCCAGCCTCCAAGAAAGCTCTGATCTGCTCGTCATACCGGCGTAGGCCGGTATCCAGCAAGGAAGGCGATCCGCGGCCTGCGGCCGCGATACAAGTCAAACTGGGCCCCGGCCTGCGCCGGGGCGACGATGAAGGATGTCGTTCAGAGGTCCCCTAGTTTCCGCCCTTCGACTCGACGATCAGGCTGCAGCAGGTGACGGCGCCTTCGGCCTTTTCCATTTCGGACATCGCCAGCGTGCGCACGTCGATCCCAGTCTCCTTCAAGCGGGCTGCCGTGCGCGGCCAGCTCGCGGACACGATGATCCGCTCGCCGATCCGAAGTGCATTGGCGGCACCGGGCTCGGCCGGATCGATGGCGAGGTGGTGCCAGCCCTCGAACTGTCCAGGATCGACCCAGTCCGGGTTGACCAGCAACAAGTCGTCTGCGATTTGCGTGACCGCGCTCTTGAGGTGCAGGCAACCGCGCAACGCAACCGCTTCGATGCGGTAGCCGAACGGCGCAAGCAAGCGTTGGAGCTGCACGATCCCATCCGGATTGCTGCGCGCCGAGGCGCCGACGCAAATCCGCTTTCCGAGTCGCAGCACATCGCCGCCATCCAGGGTCGCGGGTGACTCGATGCCGAGCACCTCGCGGAAGGGCTCGAGCGCAGACACCA
>JBOHYO010000174.1:0-25717 GCA_050737935.1 Rhodanobacteraceae bacterium | reverse complement strand
CGGGATTCCTCGCGCGCGTGCACCCGCGCTGGAAGACGCCGATCAACGCCACGTTGTTGGTGGCGGTACTGTCGGTGCTGCTGGCCCTGGCATTGCCCGAGGAGGCGCTCCTCAAACTCGTCAACTTCGGCGCGCTGACCGCATTCATGTTGCTCAATGTCACGGTGTTCGCGTTCTTCTTCGTAAAACAGCGCCGTCGCCGGCAAATCTTCCGCTACGTGCTCTTCCCGCTCCTGGGGCTGTTGATCGTTGCCTTTGTCTGGTCCGGCTTTGACCGCTTCACGTTCCTGATCGGTGGCACATGGCTCGCAATTGGAGTGATAGTAGGTGCCGCACGCCGCAAGCACCTTGCATCGCTGGAATTGCCATGAAACCGAGGGAGTCCGCCTGAAGGAAGCACCGGCCACGGCCTGCCGAACCTCCCGGTACTTCAGTGCATTGCGGGCTGGAGCCGCCGCACTGAGATCGTTTGAAAGCCGATTCCCGGAGCTTCATGTTCTTTCCGCGCAGGGAGCTTGAGCGACCACTCGGCGGCGTTGCACCGGATGCTTCTAGGCGAGTTCTTGACCGAGCGAACGACGAGGTAAGTCGCCGCTTGAGTGCTTGGCTCAACGGCTCATCGATCCGATCCCGGGAGCGCTCGCTTCTCGCGCGGGTCTCGTAGCGCTGGACCTGTTCGATCGAGCCCGGCCACAATACGGCGACGGCCAAAAGTTGCCCACCCCGATGTGCCCTGCCTGATGTGAGAGAGCCCATGCAGCGTCCCGCGCTTGAGGACCCCGAGCAACACTTCACGACGCGTACGTGGGTACGCGCGCAGCGGTATCTCGCAGATGGACAGATCACGGCTGCGAAAGCCGCTCTCGAAGCATTACTGCTTCGAGAGCCCACCCGATTCGCAGCGCGCATGTTGCTCGCAAGCGTCTATCTGAAGGAACGGCAAGTGAAGGAGGCTGCGGAGCAGGCCAAGCTCGCATCCCAGTCACTCCCGGACGATGCCGACGCGGTCGCCGCGGCTTCGCAGTGCCTTGTGAGAGCCGGGGAATTTGCAACGGCGCGCGAAAACCTGATGCGCTACGACGCGTTCTCCAGGGATCTGGACGGGCCTCACCTCAGATTGATGGCCCGCACGTATCAAAAGCTTGGTGACAATACATCTGCGCTGAAAATGTTGGACCAGGCGTGTCTCGCGGACCCTGGCAATGCCGATGTCCGGTATTTCCACGGTTTGCAGTTGCAGTTCCATGGGCAAATGGATGCTGCAAAGCAAGAGATGGAAGAATGCCTGCGCATCATTCCAACATATGGCCGCGCCGCCCTGACGCTGGCGCGCCTGAGCAAGGGCAATCCGGATCCCGCCCGCCTTGCGTTCATCCGCGGACATCTCGCGGATGTGCCTCGCCAAACGGAAGAGCACGCCGCCTTCGAGTTCGCGCAGTTCGAGGAACTGGAGAACCTGCGGGACTTCGATGGAGCATTCGCGGCGCTGGAGCGTGGCAACGCCATCATGCACAAGCGGCTTGCGGCCGATGAGGGACTTGGAGCGGATGTATTCAACGGCGTGACGCGCATTGCGACGCCGACGTTCGTGAGCGGTCCCGGCCTCCGTCTGGCGACAGGTCCCGTTCCCATTTTCATCGTCGGCTTGCCGCGCAGCGGCACGACCCTGCTGGACCGGATGCTTGGCAATCATCCGGACGTAAAGTCGGCGGGCGAACTCACCGATTTCCCGCTGCAGTTGCGCTGGTGCGCCAATCTTCACGGCAATCAGACGATCGACGCTGAACTACTCGAACGCATTCCGGACCTGGACTTCGCCCAATTGGGCCGGCGGTATCTGGAACAAACCCAATGGAGAGCGGGTGGCAGCGCGTTCTACGTAGACAAGCTCCCCCCCAACCACCTCCTCACAGGCTTCATTCGTCGCGCGCTTCCATTTGCGCCGATCCTGCACATGGCTCGCGAACCCATGGGCGTATGCTTCTCGAACTACAAGGCATTGTTCGGAAACAGCTACGCATACAGTTACCAACTGCAGGAACTTTCCGATTACTACGCCCGCTACGGTCAGCTCATGGATCACTGGCGCAGCGTGATTCCCGATGGGCTGATGGACGTGGATTATCGGGCGCTGGTCACCGACACCGACGCAACCTTGGCCAAGGTCTTCGCCCATTGCCGGTTGCGCCATGCGGATGGTTGCGGCAACGTCACCGAGAACGCTTCGCCAGTGGCGACCTTGAGCTGCGCAGAGGTTCGGGAGCCCGTGCACACCCGCGGCCTGGGCGATTGGATGCGCTACCAGGCTCACCTTGAGCCGCTGCGCCTCTCCCTGACACGCGCCGGTGTACACCTTGGCGGCAGCCCGGACTAGCCGATTTTTCGGACGCGACCGGTCGAGTCTGATCAGAAGGAATCGGCGATGGGCTTTTTCCGGTGTCCTCCTGCTGACGCTGCATCATTCAACTGCTGTTGCCGCGCGCCGAAGTTTCCGGTTCAGCCATATGGAAGTGTCGCTTGAACGGGACATCGGCTGCCGCAGGTTCGTCCAGCTCGCGCGCGTATCGATGGCCTGCATACACCGCATGTGCAATCAGGCCGGGGGCTTCGGCATCGCCGATGCAGCGCACCGAGCTGATTCCGGCGTCGGCCCACCCCGCTTGGCTGCGCAACAAATCCTGGTACAACCCGTCATCGGGGAGGCGTGCCGTGACGGTAACGAGCGCGTCGCAGGGAAGCTCGCACGATTGCCGTGTCCACACATCTTCGATCCGGAGTGTCGTCACCTCGTACGTGACGATGTTGTGCGAGATGACCGCTTTGATCCCGAGCTTGGCCATGCCTTTGCGGATGTGGGGGTAATCAAGCGTGTTGCGACTGAACGGGGCGATCGTGTCGTCTGGTGTCACGTAGGTCACTTCGCAGCCATGCCCCCGCAATAACTCGGCCGCCACACTGGCGTAGTAGAAGCCGTCATCGTCGAACATGACCACCCGGCCGTCCGGCAATTCGCCGTCCATCAAGTCGTCGAACGTGAACACCCGCGAGCCGTTGGCCAATCCCGCAATGCCGGCACCATTGCTGCGGCCGTATCCGTCCCGACGCCAATGGCACCCGGTAGCCACCACGACGTGATCTGCGCCGAAATCGAGCACGTCCTGTGCCGTGAGTAGCGAGTCCATGTACACGGACACGTTTGCAAACTTGCGGATCTGGCCCAAACGCCAGTCTGCCACCCGTAACCATGCGCCGAGGTTTGGCATGCGTGATTCTCGCGCAACCCTGCCGCCGAGTTCCTTGCGGGCTTCAGCCACGAACACCTCATAGCCGCGTTGCCCGAGCGCACGTGCAGCTTCCAGACCGGCTGGACCGGCACCGATCACGAGGACGCGCGCCTGACTGCGAGCGTCTGCAATCCGCTCCGGGTGCCAGGCCTTGCGCCATTCCTCACCCATCGTCGGATTCTGGGTGCAGCGTATCGGCGAAATCGTCATGTCCCCTGATACGCAGATGTTGCATCCGATGCATTCACGAATGTCCTCGATGCGGCCCTCCTCGATTTTGCTGGGCAGGAACGGGTCGGCGATCGAGGGGCGCGCGCACCCGATGAAGTCGAGCACGCCGCGCGTGATCTGCGAGACCATCGTGTCGGGCGAAGTGAAGCGGCCTACACCGACCACCGGCTTCGTCGTGCATTGCTTGACGAAGCTTGTGAATGGTTCCTGCGCTCCTTCCGGCGCAAAGCGCGAGGGTATCGAGTCGTTGTACCAGGCAGCGATGTTCACGTCCCACAGGTCAGGGAGCTCCGCCAGCATCGCGACGATGTCCTGTGCCTCCGCGAGCTCCACGCCTTGCGGTCCAAGCAGCTCTTCCGTGGCGAACCGCAACGCCACGGCGCAGCGATCCCCTACCGCGTCTTTGGTATCTTCCAGTACTTCGCGTAGCAAGCGCGCCCGATTCTCGAGCGAACCGCCATATTCATCGGTTCGATGATTGCGGCGACGCTCGAGGAAGTGCATCGGCAACGACAGATCGTGCGCGGCATAGACGTAGACGATGTCCATCCCCGCGCGCTTGCCGCGTACCGCGGCTTCGCGATGCCAGCGACGATACTCGCGAATGTCGCCTTTGGTCATCGCGCGTGCCTGCGCCGGATAACCATACTTGCTGGGTTGCGCCGATGGCGCGAGTAGCACCTCCCGCGAGTACAGATTGGATGCGGTGGGGCCGCCATGGACCAGCTCCACGGCCGCCAAGGCGCCATGAGCGTGTACCTTGTCGCACATCAACGCCAACGCCGGAATGTCGTCGTCATTCCAAAGGCGTGCCTCAACGTACGGGGCAAGGTCGCTGCTCGGGTGGATTTCGCACTCCTCCGTCGATACCACCGCCCATCCACCTTCCGCCTTGACTTCCCGCATCGCTGCGTGCGCCAGCGGCATCGCATGACCCATGCCGTTGCAGTGGGGCACCTGATAAAACCGATTCTTCGCGGTGACGGGGCCGATCCGAAGCGGCGTGAACAGGATGTCGTAGCGTGGATCCCTCATTTCTGTACCTGATACGCGCAACTCATGGGGCGGTCCTGCAGATCGCGGAACGGCGTGGGCGCGTATTGAAGCAACGGCAGCTTCCATGGACCCGCTGACGGGACAGGCGTCATCCAGCCTTGTTGCCGACGCCTTCCGTGGCGGCCTGATCTGCTGCACCCCTGGAGGCGAAGCCACCCATCGGTCACTTCGCCAACTTCGTCAGAAGGCTGTGCCAAAACTCCAGAGCCTTGGGAACATCGCTTGCGCGTATCCGTTCGTTCACGCCGTGGGCGTGCAGCCCGCCGGGTTTGGCAAACATGAAGTTGAGCCCGTAACACAACACGCCGGCCCGGCGGAAATACATGCTGTCGCTCGCGCCCGAGGACATCACCGGCACGATCTCCAGCCCCGGATAATGCTCGTGGACCGCCACGGTAACCGCATCCATGACCTTGGGTAGCAGTGGCGAAACCGGACTCTCCACCGGCGCTGGCGACCGAACCGTTACCTTGACGCCAGCGTCGCCGATGGCGCTCACCAGCGCCGCCTGCACCGACGCAGCGCTGACCCCCGGAAAGATGCGGCAATTGATGTTGGCAGAGGCGCGCTTTGGCAACACATTCCGCTCGACGCCGGCACCCATCATCGTGGCGATGCAGGTGGTACGGATCTGGCCGACCGTTGCCGGGTCCGACGAAATGACCACCGCCGCGTCGCTGTCGGTCGGGTCCGCGGCGAACTTGACCATCGCCTCGGCGAGCCGGCCATGGCCATGTTCGCCGGTCGCCTTCAACGAGGCCAGCGTCGTCTTGTTGTATTGCACCGGAAACTGGTAGGTCGAGATCTTGTCCAGGGCCCGCGCGATGCGGTACATCGTGTTGGTTTCCGGATCCGGCTCACTGGAATGACCACCGTTCGACGTGGCGGTGAGTTGAAAATCGGCGTAGGTCTTTTCAGCGGTCTGGAGCCGGAAAACCGCAGGGTTCCCCTGCGCATTGAGGATCCCGCCACCGGCGTCGGCGTTCAGCAGGAACGCGGCATCGTGAAAGCGCTTGACCAGCACGCGGGTCGTTGCCTGACTTGTCTCCTCGTCCCCGGAAAGCAACAAGATCAAGTCGTGGCTTGGGACGAAATGCTCGCGCTTCAGCCGGATCAGTGTCTGGATCAGGATGACATCCGACTCCTTCATGTCATCCACGCCGCGCCCGTACAGCCACCCGTCGCGTTCCGCGACCTTGAACGGGTCGCCGTCGATCCACTCCGCAGGATTGGCGGGCACGACATCCATATGGCCTGACAACAGGATCGGCTTGGCGTCACCGGTTCCGCGATATCGCACCACCAACGCCGCTGTGTCGCCGACCGGGATGATCTCGATATCCGATTTCGCAAATCCGGCAGATTCCAACTTGGCAGCAAAGTAGTGCGCCAGTGCCGGAACTTGCCGCTTGCCCTGCACGGTCTGCATCGAGACTGCGTGACGCAACATGGACATCGTATCGCTTACGTCGTCTGCGCCAGTGTCGGCGCGGGCGATTGGCGCGCAAACGGCGACCAGCAGAAGAGACAAGAACACCAAGTGACATTTCTTTAGCATGCTTGGCACCTCGAGAGAGAAGAAATCCGCAAATCCTGGCGTACGGGAGTGACCGGAACGGCCCCTGGCTGATGAATCGGCTTCGGGCCATTCAGCACGGTGTTGCAGGTCGTGCGTGGAGTCAGTTTGCCTTGGTTTGGCATCGCAGCTTGCTCTTGTTGCGCAAACGCAGGATCGCATACAGTGGCAGCCCCGCAACAATGAGGGCAGCCGCGAGTATCGACGGCTCGCGGCCGACCCCGAGGAACGCGAAAACGGCATAGGCTGTCCCCGCCAGCCCAATCAACCCAGCCGTCAGCGCACCGCGCGTTCCAACGGTCCGCCGCCAGAGCACAAGCAACGCCAGCGAGCAACCGAGATACAGCGGCAGGTTGGCGGCAGTTACGGCAAGGGTGATGAAGGTGAAGGCATCGACCAACGACTTGTTGTAGCTCATCCATATCATCACCGAGGCAAGCAAGCCTGTAACGACCAACGCCGTTATCGGCGTCCCATGTCGGTTGCTGCGCCCGAGCACGGACGGCAGCAGGCCGTTGCTGGCCATGGTGCGAGTCAGCTGCCCGATCAGCAGGGTCCACCCATTCAGGCAGCCGACGCCACTTATCACTACAAACAACGCCAGCCAGCGCCCGGACCCGGCGATGCCGAACCGGTTCATCACCAATGCGAATGGCGCCTCCGCAGTCCCGAGCGTCTGCTGCGGGATCAGCAGCAGTGGCACGCCGGAGACGATGATGTAGATGAGGGCCGTGACCGTCGTGCCTACCAGTGTGGCGCGAGGAATGGTTCGCCCAGGATTGGCCACACGCGCCGCGGGCACGCTTGCCGATTCGATACCGAGCATTGCGAAGAGCGCAATCGTCGATGCGGCCATGACGCTGTGCAACGTGACCGGCGTTCGCGGCAGGTGCGCAACATAAGTGGCCGGGGCCGTCAGCAATATCCATGCGCCGACCAGCGCGATCGCCAGCATCGGCAACAGCTTCAGCACGGTGGTCACGACCTGGGTTCGGCCACCGCTGCGCAACCCGAACAGGTTGACCAAGACCATGGCCCATAGCAGGACCAGTGCCAGCAGGTCGGGACGTATCGCCGCGAGTTGTGGAAACACGATGCCGAGATAGCCAACCACACCTGCGGCGATTGCTGCGTTGGCCAGCCATACCGAAACCCAGTAGGCCCACAGCGCCATGTAAGCCGGCAGCTCGCCCAATGTCTGCCGGATGTAACCGTAAGGGCCATCTGCTGCCGGCATTGCACGCGCGAGTTGCGAAAACACACCCGCCAACGCCAGGCAACCGACGGCGACAATGAGCCAGCCGATCAGGGCATTCATTCCGTACGGGGCGAGCGACGCCGGCAGCAGGAAGATGCCTACTCCGATGACATTGCCGACGACCAGTGCAACGCACGTCCAATACCCGAGCTTGGGTTGTTCGTTCATTGCCCGGGCCTCTTGCACATGCATCGCACTCACTGCCGGCAACGCGGTCCAGAAGCGGCGCCGGAACCACCCGGACATCTTGTAACGAGCCTGCATGCGCAAGTCGCCACAAAACGGTCCGGGCTTCCCGGGCAAGGCAGGGCCACACTTGGCATCGTCGTCACGGTTGTTGGCCTCCGCCGCCCGGCTTCAGGAATCGGTCGAACCACTTTACGTCCCGTTGGATGCGATCGCGTATATAGCTCGGTATGGTCAATTCATGGTGCTGATCGGGATAGACCACCAGTTCCGTCGGAACATTCAGCGAGCGCAGCGACTGGTACATCTGCTCGGAACCGATACAGGGCACGTTGAAATCGATCCCGTCGCACTGGAACAGCGTCGGCGTAACGATCTGGTTGGCGTGCAGGAATGGGTAGCTGACGCGATCCCACACCGAGCGATGATCCCAGGGCGTACCGAGCTCGATCTCGTAGTCGATTGCGTACTCGTCGGCCCCATACATCCCATACATGTTGCCCGAACCGGCGCCACTGATCGCAGCCTTGAAGCGCGTGTCGTGGGCGATGATCTGGTCCGTGAGAATGCCACCGTAGCTCCAACCTTCGATGCCCAGATGGTCGGGATCGGCGATGCCGAGCCGAACCGCATGTTCCACGCCGGCCAGCACGTCCTGCCTGTCCTTGTTGCCCCAGTCCGCGAAGATCGCCGTGGAAAATTCGAACCCTCGACCGGAGCTTCCCCGTGGATTCACAGCCAGGACCACATAGCCGTGTGCAGCAAAAATCTGCCAGTACGGTCTGAAGACATGAAAGAACTGCCATACCGGTCCGCCGTGGACGGACACGATGGTGGGATAGCGTTTGCCGGGAACGTAGTCCGCGGGTTCAACGAGCAGCGCATCGAGCTGCGTGGTACCGTCGGTACTGCGGAAGTGGAGTGTCCTTGTTTTGGCCAGACCCATGGTTTGGAGCCAACTGTTCGGATCCGCCAGCGTGCGCAAACGGCCATGCTCGACCGCAGCCAGTCTGGAAGCGTGCGTATCGTCGCCGCCCAGTACGACCAAGCTGCCGTTCCGTGCAAGGCTGAAGGCCATGTCCTTGCGGTCGCCGTGCGTGAGCGGCGTGAACTTGCCAGTGGCAACGTCGATGCGCGACAGGCGCTGCACTTCGGGTCCTTCAACCAGTGCGTACAGGCTGCGGGCGTCCCTGGACCATTGGAGGCCGTAGACGAATCGGTCGATCGGTGCCGGGTGTGTGACCTTGCCGCTGTTGGTGTCGATGATCGCAAGCTCCGACGGCGCAAAGTCGAAGTACTTGTTGTCGGCGCCTTGGAGATAGAGGTACGCGATCCTGCTGCCGTTAGGACTCCACGCGGGGCGCGTTCCCCAGTACGGAATGCTCTTGGCACCAGCCGTCGTGGTCAGCGGGTGCTCGATCGCGCCGGCCCGGGCCTCGATCCAATAAATCTGGAAGTCGTAGTCGCGGTCCCTATTTGGTCCACGCCGGGTGACGTAGGCGATACGCTTGCCATTCGGCGACCATGACGGCAGCGCTTCATCGTGATCGCCGGCCGTCAGGAGAGCGGATTTGCCACTGGCGACATCCACCAGATACAGATGCTCGTGCCGGGAGCCCAGCCAGCCGACGGTGTCATCCTTGAACTGGAATCGGGTGGTGACGAATGGCGGTGGAACCTTCGGTGCTTTCGTGCCCGGAGGAAACTCCGGGTCGCGAGCGATCACGGCGAGCCTGGTGCCGTTCGGCGACAGCACGAAGTCCGAAACGCCACCGGGGAAATGGGTTACACACCGTGCCTCGCCGCCATCGGCGGGCATCATCCACACCTGCGTTTCAGAACCCTTTGTTTCCGCAGGACACGAGCGGTCGGAAAGGAATACGATCCATCGATCGTCGCTCGACCATTGGGGCTCCCACTCGCTATCAAGCGGCGTGTGGGTCAATTGGGCGGGAGCGCCACCGTCGTATCGAACGCGCCACAGGTCCGACTGCAGTTTGTCTTCTTTCAGGTTCGCCTTGGTGACCGTATAAACGATCTGGCTTCCGTTGGGTGAAATCGCCGGTTCCGTGATCTCGGCAAGCCGGCTCATGTCATCGACGGTGAAGTGGGGCTCGGCAGCGTGGAGAGATGCTTGGAACGCTGCGGGTAACAGTGCCAACAGCATGAGGCATGCCACGCGCTTCATCATGGGGCCTCCTGTAGTGATGGTTCGTCGTCCGGGCGTCCGCGCCGCCAAGGCGCCGGCGGCGGCGCGGCACTACGCACTTGCGATGACAGCGGCGTTGGCGCCGGTGATGCCACATCCATCACCAGCGTCCCCGTACCCGGTTCTTCGCCCGGCACCGGCAGGCGGTTCCGTGCCTGGCATCCGACACGCCATCCCCCTGCGCTCCACCCCGGGCTCGAGCCCGCGGCCAGCCGGGAATTGAGCTTGCCACCTCGCGTTGATGTCCGATCGTGAAGTCTCGCGCAACTCACTGGCCAAACCGCCAATTCAACTGGAGTGCCACGGATCTACCAAAAATGTTGTAATCCTCCCAGTTGTACAGTGGATCGTCGACCCACGTTCGGTCGTATGGAGGGCGCGAGTTTCTGATGTTGTTGACGATCAGGCTCAACCTCAAGTCGTTGCTGACGTTGTACGTGACGCTGCCGTTGTAAAGGATCCACGGGCGAACTTTGCCGGCAGGAGCTCCGAAGTATGGATCGACGTCGCCACCAAATCCGTCGAACCAGGCAGCGTAGTTCGGGGTACTCCCATAGCGTGTCTCATGCAGGACGACGCTCCACTTGCCAAGTTCCCATGTTGCCGTCGCCGAGGCGATGCTCTTGAACGTAAGATTGCTGGGAGGCAGCTGCGGTTCGCGCAGCGTATGCACCACCGGGTCTCCTGCCGAGGCCTGGAACGTGTGCTTGAGCGTGTCGTTGTAGGAGAGATTCAATGCCAGATTGCCAAACCTCCCGAAGTCGTGCGAAAAATCCATGGACGCCGAGACACCCTCCACTTCCTCGTTTGCCACATTGAAGGGTTCGACGAATATCTTCGTCACCGCTCCATTCAATGGTGAGTCAACCGGCGCCCTTTGGATAATGCCGAGCACCGCCTGACAGGTCGACGAGCCGGGATCCAACGCCCCGGTACGACAAGCCGCTTCCTGTCTCAGCTCCGTATCCTCCGACGAAAGCTCCACCTCGTCCCGGATTTTTATCCTGTAATAGTCTGCCTTGATGCTGAAGTTGCGCGTGGGCGACCATACGACTCCGAGCGTGAGCGATTTTGCGGTGATAGGCTTCAAATCGAGATTGCCCCTGCTCACGGAAAGCAGGGTCTGATTGGCAAAGTAGGGGCATTCGCCCAAGGATCCACCGTACAGATCGCAGCGGTAGTAGTCCGTCAGCTGCTGGGGATGCGAAGAGCTCTCGCCACCAAACACGTACGCCATGTCCGGAGCCCGGAACGCCGTTGCAAGGCTCCCCCGGAACAGCAGCGTCTCGATCGGTCGCACTTCGATCCCAAGCCTGTAGGTAGCGCGATGGCTCTCTCCGCCGCCCCCGTCATTCTTGAACTTGTCGAATCTTCCCGAGGCGTCGAGTGTCAGCCAGCTGAGAACCGGAGCACGAATTTCGGCGCCGGCAGCCATGAAGCTACGGGTGCCACCGCCACCGCTCGCGGTAACGCCGTAATAATGCCCCGCGGCCTCGAGCGGATTCTCTGGGGTTGACCATGATTGCGATCCATACTGGAATACAGCCGCAAATCCCGCGTCACCACCGGGTAGCTCAAAGAGGCTGCCGTTGGTTACCCGTGCATTCAAGCTCTGGATCCAGGTTTCCGCGCGATCGCGCATCGGCTCGATCATCCCCGCATACTCGGCAGGCGTGACTGCCTTGTAGAAATTGGCCATGTTCGGATCGTAAATCGGGTATCCCGAGGTCGTTCCCATTTCCGGACCCAAGACGTTCTTCTGGAAGAAGTCGTTGACTTTGTCGGTGACGAGGTGTGCCGCGTTCACGTACAACTTCTCTTCGGAACGCGTGTAGTAAACGTCATAGTCGAAATTGCTGCTTCCGAGCGCGCCTCTCGCCCCGCCCCAACCCGTGTATGACCTCCCGAGGAACGATTCACCGATCGCGTTTGGGTCGCCCCATTCCTCCGGTGCAAACTCGTGGATCAGCGTCTCGAACCGGTTCTTGCTGCCGTTCCAGAAGTAGCCACCACCGTCGAGGTTTGACTCCCAGTAGGTGAGCCCCGTCATCACCCAGTCACTGCTGACGTTGTACAGCAGGCTGCCGTACAACTCGACATTCTGGTTGATGTCGTAGGTGGCATTGAGGTACCCGGACGCACCTTTCACCCGGTTGAGGAGCGTGGCGTAGGCCCAATAGTTCGGTGACCCGCAGTAGTAGCCCGGGCCAGTCGGGATCCCATCCTCATCCAGCGGCAGTCCGTATCCTGGCTGAGCGTACCTTTTGGTAGTGCCGGTGTAGAGACCTGACACGCCGTCGCAGGCACTGCCTGGATCCTCATACACGGAATATCCGCTTGGTGCCAGATACTCATCCAGAAAAGTCGGGTAGCCGACACGCAAATCAGGCTTCGGGTTTGCGGTCGTGAATGCGTAATTGGGCCGAGTCCACTTGTATATCGGGTTCTGGTGGTTGAACTGCACTCCGTACACGAGATCGAATTTGCCCTTGTTGTATCCACCCACGAGGGAAAGCTTCTCGCTCGCACCACCGCCGCGCGAGTAATAGCCGCCTTCGGCGGTCAACTCGTATCCCGTGACATGCTTCTTCAGCACGATATTGATGACCCCCGCAATCGCGCTGGAACCGTAGATCGAGGAAAAGTTGCCCGGCACGATGTCGATGCGCTCGATCATGCTCAAGGGAAGATGGGTTACGTCCACCACGTTCTGGCCACCCCGGTAAAGCAGTGGGTAAGTGGTCACGGGATGGCCGTCGATCAGGAACAGGGTGAAGTCGGGATTCAGGCCCAGCAGGCTGATCGTTGCTGCCCCGGGCGTGTATCCCCAAGGGGCCGTCTGGGAGTCGACGACCGGGCCCGTGGCCAAGGGCTGCGCGCGAAGCGCTTCGTACACGGAGGTGTATCCCTGTTTTTGCAAATCCTCGGCGTTCAACCTGATCACGGGGACGGCTGTTTCCACTTGCGAGACAGGGATCAGCGAGCCGGTGACCTCGACCGTTTGCAGCGTTTTCGTCTTGTCCTTCTGGTCGGCGGTGTCCGGTGTGGCCGCTTGGGCGCCGCTTGTGTTCTGTTGGGCCCCAGCAGCCGCATCCGAGGTGGCTTGGGCAGGCAGCGGCACCAGCCCCAGCCCGACACCCGCTGAGGCGAGCACGGAGGAAAGAGCAATCGCCAGCGTCTTGCGTCGCAACGTTGGATGGCCTTGCCGGTGCGCTGCCAAGCCCGGATCAGGTGCTGCATGGAAGCCATGTGCATTCATTTTCCGCCTCCCTCCAATCGAACAAGTTTTAATTGCATCTGAACTTTGCTCCACGCCCGTTCAGACGATCTCTTCGAGGCTTTGGTCAACTCGACCCTGCGTTTCTCCGGTGCGTCCCGCTCCTGGAATGGACACCTGCGGCCCGCGGTGTTGCGCGCCGCGCACCGCCGGGATGGACAATGCCTTCGGGCGCCGGCATGTCCGTGCCGGACCCCCGATGCAAGCCGCCACCGATCGGCGAAGCCGACAGCACGGTGCCGGCTACGTCCGTTTGCAGAGAAAACCCTGTTGGCGCAGGAATTGGCGCGGCAGCCGAAAGGTTCATCGCGGCCGCTCCAGTGCCATGGCCAATCCCTGCCCGACGCCGACGCAAAGGCTGACCAGCGCACGCCGCTCACCGTGGCGGCGCAATGCAAGCGCCGCGGTTATCGCCAGCCGCGCGCCGCTTGCACCCAACGGATGACCCAGCGCAATCGCGCCGCCGTTCGCATTCACGTGCTCGTCGTCGTCAGCAAAACCCAATGCACGCGTGCAAGCCAGTACCTGGGCGGCAAATGCTTCGTTGATTTCGACGCGGTCGAAGTCGTGGAGCGTGAGGCCGACGCAATTCAGCAGCTTGCGAATCGCTGGCACCGGGCCGAAGCCCATCACCCGCGGCGCGACGGCAGCCGATGCCATGCCGGTGATCCGAGCGAGCGGCTCGAGCGCGTATCGGCCGAGGGCCTCCTCCGACGCCAACAACAACGCAGCGGCGCCATCGTTCAGGCCAGAGGCATTCCCTGCGGTGATGCTGGTCCCAGGGCCCAGGAGCGGCTTCAACGCAGCAAGCTTCGTTGCCGAAGTATCGGGTCGGGGGTGCTCGTCCACGTCGACAACAGTCGTCCCGCCGCTCTCTGCCGTTGGCACGGCGACATCGGTTATTTCCTCCGCAAGCCACCCGCGTCGCTGCGCGTTCGCGGTACGCTGCTGGCTCCGTAGCGCATATGCATCCTGACTCTCGCGATCGATGTTCTTTTCGGCGGCAAGGTTCTCGGCCGTCCGTACCATCGAATCGACGCCGTAGCTTGCCCGCATGCGTGGATTGACCAAGTGCCAGCCAAGCGTGGTGTCTTCGAGCGCCTGATCGCGGTCGTGGGCTGCTCGGGCCTTGGCCACGACGTACGGCGCGCGGGTCATGCTTTCCACGCCGCCGGCTATCGCCAGGTTGGCTTCACCGCATGCGATGGCCCGCGCTGCCTGGCCGATGGCTTCGAGACCGGACGCGCACAGCCGATTGACGGTGACTGCGGGAACACATTCCGGCAGCCCAGACAGCAGCACTGCCATGCGGGCGACATTGCGGTTGTCTTCGCCTGATTGATTGGCGCAGCCGAGGACCACCTCATCCAACTGTGACCAGTCAAGCTTGCCGTGACGGCTTTTCAATGCAGCGATGGGTATCGCCGCAAGATCGTCGGTGCGTATGCCGGCAAGCGTACCGCCCAGGCGCCCGAACGGCGTGCGCGTACCATCGACGATGTACGCACTACCGGGCATAGCTCGTGCCCACCACCATGTGTGGGAGCCAGCCGACGCGTCGAATCGCCTGCTCGATCTCATGCTGCGCTTCCTGCAAGGCCGGCAGTATCTGGCTGATCGCGCGGCGGGGTGCATCCTCGCTGTAGGGCATCCCGACGTTCAGGCCTGCCACCACTCGCCCGCCACTGTCATGAAGTGGCACCGCGATCGAACATAGCCCCAGTTCCAACTCGCGTACTACCACGGCGTAGCCCTGCTCGCGTACGCGCCGCAGCTCCGCCTTCAGCGCCCTGGCCGTATGGATCGTGTGGGGAGTCATGGCCCGGAACTTCTGCGCACGCAACCAATCTGCGAGTTCAGGCTCGGGCAAGGCGGTCAGGATCACCCGTCCCATGGAGGCCGCAAACGCCGGTAACCGGGCACCGACGCCGAGCGCCACACTCATCACCCGTCGTACCGGCACGCGAAGTACATAGACGATGTCGCTGCCATCCAGGACGGCCATGGAGCACGACTCGCCCACGCGTTGCGACAATCGTTCCATGGTGCGCAATGCCAGCTCACTGAGATCGAGGGAGCTCAGGTAACTGAACCCAAGTTCCAGCACGCGTGGCGTCAGGAAAAAACTGCGCCCACGGCAACCGACGTAGCCGAGGTGCTGGAGGGTCAGGAGTAGTCGCCGCACGACCGCGCGTGACAAGCCCGTGCTCTCGGCGACTTGCGATAGGCTGGCGCTGGATCGTTGACGATCGAAGGCACGCAAAACCTGCAGGCCACGCGCCAGCGACTGCACGTAATCAGCACTGTGCTCGAAACTGCTCGGCGCCATACGCCACCTACCCCATTGACAGGGCGAGCTTAGAAGGTTTCTAATTTGTTCGCAATACGAATTTTTGTTCGATTATCGAACACGTGACCAAGGGAGACGGGCACTTGGCGACCGAAGGCGACAGCGTCCTGCACAGCTGGTGTGTGCCGTCAGAGTGGCAAGCGCCAACGGTGCTGGGTGGGTCCGGCGCGTGGCTGGAACTCGAAGACGGCCGCCGAATCCTGGACATGAGCAGCCTGTCCGAATGCAGCAACCTCGGCCACCAACACCCCGCGGTAGTGGAGGCCATTCGCCAGCAGGCGACCCAATTATGTTTCGTGACGTCGGCGTGGGGAGCAAAGCCCCGGGCTGCGCTTGCCGAGGCCTTGCTGGAAAAGTCAGGTTTCGAAGGCGGACGCGTATTCTTCACGCTGAGCGGCGCCGACGCCAACGAGAACGCGGTAAAATTCGCGCGCCAGGCCAGCGGCAAACCGGACGGTTGCATCATCGCGCGCGACCGCTCCTATCACGGTGCCAGTTATGCCTGCATGGCGTACTCGGGCGATGCCCGCACGCGCGCGCAGGCCCATCCGGCGGCCTTTGGCGCATTGCATGTTCCACCGCCCTACGCCTACCGTTGCCCGTTCAACAGCGCGGATGCACACGAATGCGGCGAGCGTGCTGCGGCAGCTGTCACCAAGGCCATCGAACGTGCAGGCGCGGATTCAATCGCCGCCGTGCTGATGGAACCGGACGCCGGTACCAACGGCATCATTGCTCCCGACAACTACTGGCCTACCCTCCGCGCCACCACCCGGGAGCACGGGGTTTACCTCATTGCAGACGAGGTGATGAGCGGCTTTGGCCGGTGCGGCGAATGGTTTGCCTGGCAGCGATACGGCGAGTCCGGGAAACCAGATCTGATGACCTTGGCGAAGGGTCTGACCGGAGCGTACCTGCCGCTTGGCGCGGTCGTGCTGTCTGCAGAAATCGTGCTGAAGCTGCAGCACCAGATGCTCTACACCGGGCTGACCTACTGCGGACATCCGCTTTCATGCGCCGCAGGATTGGCCGCGCTGCGAGCCTACGAGCGCGAAGGCCTGATTGAACGATCGCGGGTACTGGGTGCCCGCATGCATGCGGGATTGCAAAACCTGCAATCGCGCCACCGCGTCATTGGCGACGTGCGCGGTGGCCACGGCCTTTTTGCCGTGGTCGAACTGGTCAAGGATCGCACCACCCGCGAGCCGCTGGCGCCGTGGCCGCAGGTCGCACCGCCGCTGCGCGCTTTGGTCGACGCGGCGATGGCCGAAGGAGTGTCGTTCGCCACGCGGGGCAACTTGATCCTGCTGGCACCGCCACTGGTGATCGAAGAACAGGCCTTGGCGGATGCCTTGGCACTGCTGGATCGTCTGCTGGCACGCTTTTTCCCTTCCGCTTCTCGAGGGCATTCCTGATGAGTTTTCGCCTTACCTACTCCACGATGTTCGATCCACCCGAAGCCATGCACCAGCGTTTCGAAGAGGCACTGGCCCGCGTATCCAAAGCGTTGGGTGGCCGGCACGAATTGTTCATTGGTGGCAAGGACCGCGATGCGGCAGAGACAACGGAACTTGCAGCTCCCTTCGACAGCAGACTGCGCCTCGGGATGTTCCCGGTCGCGTCCAAGACGGATGTCGATGACGCCATGGGTGCCGCACAGGAAGCCTTCTCCACGTGGCGTGCGACGAGCGTCGATGAACGCGCGCGACTGGTGCGCCGGGTCAGCGATCTCCTTGAGGAGCGCGTGTACGACATCGCGGCGGCAATGGTTTTGGAGGTCGGCAAGAATCGAATGGAGGCACTTGGGGAAGCCCAGGAGGCGGTGGATCTCTGTCGGTACTATGCCGATGACTTCGAGAGCCACGGAGGCTACGCACATGAGCTTCCCGATGACCCCATCGAGGGCGTGAAGTCCCACAACATCAGCGTGACGCGACCCCATGGCCCTTGGGTCGTGATTT
The DNA here is from genome assembly GCA_050737935.1 of Rhodanobacteraceae bacterium. Lineage (GTDB taxonomy): Bacteria > Pseudomonadota > Gammaproteobacteria > Xanthomonadales > Rhodanobacteraceae > 66-474. The sequence continues at coordinate 8,329 of JBOHYO010000174.1, read as the reverse complement.
CACCGTTCAACTTCCCGCTTGCACTCTCCGCGGGCCCTGCGGCGGCGGCATTGGTCACGGGCAATACAGTGGTACTGAAAGGGTCCGAAGAAACACCGTGGACGAACCGGCTATTTGCCGACTGCATCCGCGATGCTGCGTTACCCAACGGGGTGTTCAGTTACCTCGCTGGCGACAGTGTCGTTGGTGAGCTCATGGTGGGCCATCCACTCACGGCGGGTGTGACTTTCACGGGATCAGCCGAGGTCGGTCGCCACCTGATCCAGCAAATGTCCCAAGGACCGTGGCCCCGGCCCTGCATTGCGGAAATGGGGGGCAAGAATTCCTGCATCGTCACGGAGCACGCCAATCTCGATGACGCTGCCGTCGGCATCGTTCGCTCCGCGTATGGACTGAGTGGCCAGAAGTGTTCGGCACTGTCGAGGCTGTACGTCCAGGAGAGCGTGGCGGATGCCTTGATCGATCGCCTGCGCAAGCAGATCGCCGCGATCCGCATCGGCGATCCGCGCCAGCGCGAGAACTGGATGGGCCCGGTGGTGAACGCAACCGCCTACGGCCATTACCAGCAGTATGTTGGCGACCTGAAAGCTGACGGCGCGACGATGCTTGCTGGTGGAAACGCCATTGGCGAGGGTAGCCGCGGCCCAGCGGAACTCTCTCACGGGCACTTCGTGGAACCCGCACTGATTGAAACACCACTCGAACATCGCCTGTGGAAACAAGAGATGTTCGTACCGATCCTCATGCTGCATCGGTACTCCGATCGTGACGAAGCCATGCGGCTCGCGAACGACTCGCACCTCGGTCTGACTGCCGGTTTTTACGGCGGCGCGGACGAAGTCTCGTGGTTCAATGACAACATCGAGGCTGGCGTGACGTACGCAAACCGACCGCAGGGCGCCACCACGGGATCGTGGCCGGGATACCAGCCATTCGGCGGCTGGAAAAGCTCGAGCTCCACCGGCAAAGCCATCGCATCCTTCTATTACTTGGCGCAGTACCTGCGTGAGCAGTCCCGGACCGTGGTCGAATGAGCACCCGCCAATGAGCTGTCTACAGATGGAGTTGGCCGAGGCGGTTGCCACGCACGTGCACGATGGCGCAACCGTCGCGCTTGAAGGTTTCACACACCTGATTCCGTTTGCGGCCGGCCACGAGATCATTCGCCAGCGGCGGATGGATCTTCACCTGATCCGGATGACGCCGGACCTCATCTACGACCAGATGATCGGGATGGGATGCGCACGCAAGCTGACTTTTTCCTGGGGCGGCAATCCCGGCGTCGGCTCCCTGCACCGCCTGCGCGATGCGGTCGAGCATGGCTGGCCGCTTCCGCTCGAGATCAACGAGCACAGCCACGCCGGCATGGCCGCCGCACTGACCGCGGGTGCAGCGCGGCTACCCTTCGGCACGCTGCGCGGATACCTCGGCACCGACCTGCCGGCACACAACCCGACCATCCGCCGGGTGACCTGCCCGTTCACGGGAGAGTCGCTTGCAGCGGTCCCGGCGATCAATCCCGATGTCACGATCCTGCACGCCCAGAAGGCCGATAGCGCGGGGAACGTCTCGATCCAGGGCATCGTCGGCGCGGCGCGGGAAGCGGCGCTTGCCGCACGGACGGTGATCGTCACCGTCGAGGAGCTCGTCGACGTCCTGCCGCCGGCGCTCAACTCCATCGTGCTTCCGTACTGGGTCATCAACGCCGTTGTCCACTGCCCGGCGGGTGCGTACCCTTCCTACGCACACGGCTACTACGAACGCGACAATGCCTTCTATCAGGCTTGGGACGCCATATCCCGCGATCGCGACCAGTTCCTGGGCTGGATGGATCGCCATGTGCTGAAGACACATGATCCGCGCGGGTTCCTCGCCTCACTCGATCGCGAGGTTGCCGCATGAATGCCGCTACGCGCACCGAATGCATGACCGTCGCGGCCGCGCGCCTGTTGTCGGATCACGACGTGTGCTTCGTGGGTATCGGCCTGCCCAGCGCCGCCTGCAACCTGGCGAGGCTGACGCACGCCCCGAACATCGTCCTGATCTACGAGTCTGGCGCGATAGGCACGCGGTCGAATGTACTGCCCTTGTCCATCGGCGATGGCGAGCTGGCCACGACCGCGACTTGCGTGATACCCCTTCCCGAGGTTTTCAGCTTCTTTCTCCAGGCAGGTCGCATCGATATCGGCTTTCTCGGCGCTGCGCAGATCGACCGCTTCGGCAACCTCAACAGCACGGTCATCGGCCCCTACGACACGCCTTCCGTGCGGCTCCCCGGTTGCGGCGGCGCCCCGGAGATCGCAGTCCACGCTAAGCAGGTATGCGTGATATTGAAAGCTTCCCCCCGCAGCTTCGTCGAGAAGCTGGATTTTCGCAGCAGCGCAGGGTATCTCGAGGGACATCAAAGCCGCGCGCGCGCTGGAATGTCCGGCGGTGGCCCGCGCGCGGTGGTCACTGATTTCGGGATGCTGGCCCCCAACCACGAAACCGAGGAGCTCGAGCTCACGGCCCTCTTCGAAGACGCCACGCTCGAGGAGGCGCGTCGTGCAGTCGGTTGGGTGCTGAAGGTGGCTGACCACATCAAGACCATCGATCCGCCCAGTGCATACGAACTCGACGCATTGCGCGCGCTCAATGCGCGTACGCGCGAAGCGCACGCACGGCCTGTACACGTTCCAGTTTGACCTGAGGACTTTCCATGAACGACAAGCGTGTCCAAACCACCCTTCCCGGCCCCAAGGCGCAAGCGATCATTGCCCGTGATGCCGAGGTTATTTCCCCGTCCTATGTGAGAGGCTATCCGTTCGTCATGTCGCACGGGCGGGGTGTCGAGGTGTGGGATGTGGACGGCAACCGCTTCCTCGACTTTGCGGCCGGAATCGGGGTCTGCTCGTCCGGCCATGCACACCCGGAGGTGGTCAAGGCCGTGCAGTCGGCCGCGGAAAAGTTCCTGCACATTTCCAGCGACTTCTGGCATGAGGAAATGGTCGGCCTGGGGGAACGCCTTGCGGCGATCGCGCCCATGGGCGAACCGGCGATGAGCTTCCTGTGCCAATCCGGTACCGAGGCGGTGGAGGGCGCACTGAAGCTGGCGCGCTATGTCACCGGTCGGCCGCGCTTCATCGGTTTCATCGGCGGATTCCACGGGCGCACCATGGGATCGCTGTCGTTCACCTCCAGCAAGTACACGCAGCAGAAGGGATACTCGCCAATGATGGCGGGGGTCACCCATGTGCCCTATCCGGATCCGTACCGGCCGCTGCTTGCCGGCGACGACCAGGGCGAAGCGGTGCTCGACTACATGCGCATGCTGTTCAAGCGGACCGTGCCGCCGAGCGAGGTGGCTGCCGTCCTGATCGAACCGGTGCAAGGCGAAGGCGGTTACCTGATACCACCCGATGGCTTTCTGGCCGGACTGCGCAAGTTGTGCGATGAGTACGGGATCCTGTTGATCTTCGATGAAGTGCAGTCGGGGATCGGGCGCACCGGAAAGATGTTCGCCTGCGAACACTGGGGTGTGAAGCCCGACATCCTGACCTCCGCGAAGGGCTTGGGCTCCGGGTTGCCCATCGGCGCCGTGATCGCGAAGAGATCGATCATGTCGCAATGGAAGCCCGGTGCCCATGGCAACACCTACGGAGGCAATCCGATAGCGTGTGCCGCGGCCAACAAGACGCTGGATTTGGTTCGCGGCGGTCTCGTCGACAACGCCGTGAGGGTCGGCGAATATTTCCTGACGAAGCTCCGCGAGCTGCAGCGCGAGTACCCGTGCATCGGTGAGGTGCGCGGCAAGGGCCTCTTCATCGGCATGGAACTCGTCGCAAGCGACGGGAGCAAAACCCCGGCAATCGCCTTGTGCGATGACGTGATCACCCGCGCGTTTCACAACGGCCTGTTGTTGCTTTCGTGCGGCACCAGCACCGTGCGCTTCATACCGCCACTGGTCGTGACCACGGGAGAGGTGGACGAAGCCATCCGTTTGTTGCGCACCAGCCTTGATGAGGCGCTGGGAGACATTGAGCGTGAACCTCGTTCCGCCGTGCACGCCTGACGCATGCCGGTCCGCGGCTGCCGGCGCACATGGCGCTGTCGGCCGCGGTGGCCGCGAGCCTGTGCTCAAGCAGGTTGATCTTCCGCACAGTTACTACTGGCGCGAGCTCTATCTCCCCCAGCTCACGTCGGGGCCCTCGTCGGTGAGCTTTGTGCCTGACGGCACGACGCTGATCTACAGCATGGGAGGCTCGCTCTGGCGCCAGCGGATCGACGACGGCGTGGCAGAGGAGCTGACGCACCCCGATTTCGCCTATGACTACCAGCCGGACGTGGCACGGGGCGGTACGAGCGTCGTGTTCGTTCGCTACGACGGCAATGCCATGGAGCTTTGGCGGCTGGACCTTGCCACAGGCAATGAAGTCCGGCTTACCTCGGGCGGTGCCGTCAACGTGGAACCGCGCCTTTCCCCCGATGGCACCCGGCTGGCATGGGTCTCGACGGAGGATACCGGACATTTCAACCTGTTCGTCGCCGACATCCATGCCGACGGATTGCATGACGCGCACCTGCTGCTTGGCGAACGCAAGAGCACTCTCGATCGCTATTACTACTCCGCGTTCGACCACACGATCAATCCGTCGTGGGCTCCGGACGGCGCGACGCTCTACTACGTGAGCAACCCCGAGGTCGGCTGGGGCACGGGCGATATCTGGGCGGTAGACGTCGATCACCCGGATCAACGCCGCCGCGTGCTGAGTGAGGAAACCACCTGGAGCGCACGCCCCGAACCCGCACCGGACGGCAAGCGCCTGCTGTACGCCAGTTACCGTGGACGCCAGCACCAGCAACTGTGGCTGACCACAGTCGCAGGTGCAGCACCGTTGCCACTGACGTTCGGCTCGTTCGATCGCCGCAACGCGCGCTGGTCGCCTGACGGGTCACGCATCGCCTATATCGACAACCGCGACGGCGGCACTGCACTGCGCGTCGTGGAGGCGCTCGGCGGCGCGACAAAGGATGTTGTGCCGATCCACCGAAGGTACCGGTTGCTGCAGGCACGGCTCCGTTTGGACATCGTCGATGAACACGGCCAACGGGTGCCGGCTCGCGTCGCGATCGTGGCAAGCGACGGCCGCGCGTATGCGCCGGTATCTGCATGGATGTGCGCGGACGATGGCTTCGACCGCAAGCTGCAAAGCAGCGAAACGCACTATTTCCACTGCGCACCGCCTTGCTCGCTGGACGTGCCCGCCGGCGAAGTTTCCATCCGGGTGCAGCACGGTTTCGAGTACGAGCCCTGGCACCGTACCGCCGCGCTGACCGCGAACCGTGAGACGTCCATCTCGGTGGTATTGGCGCCGGATCGCCTACCCGAAATTTACGGGAGCTTCGTCAGCGCCGATCTGCACATCCACATGAACTACACCGGGCATTACCGCAATACGCCGGAGCATCTGGCGTTCCAAGCCCGCGCGGAAGACCTCGGCGTCGCCTACAACCTTGTGGTCAACAAGGAAGAACGCGTACCCGACATCGCGAGCTTTCGGACCGATCCGGATCCTGCCAGCACCGATGACACGCTGGTCCTGCATGCACAGGAATACCACACCAGCCTTTGGGGCCATCTCGGTCTGCTGGGCCTGACCGATCACCTGATCACGCCGGGCTTCGCGGCTTATGCCAACACCGCCATGGCCAGTGTCTGGCCCACCAATGGCGTGATCGCAGATCTGGTACACGCGCAGGAAGGCCTCGTTGGCTATGCACACCCGTTCGATTTGCTGCCCGATCCGGAACACGACCCGGCACTCTCCAGCGAGCTCCCGGCCGACGCGATCCAGCACAAGGTCGACTACATCGAAGTCATGGGTTTTTCCGACCACAAGGCGACCTCGACCGTGTGGTACCGCTTGCTGAACCTGGGCCTGCGCATCCCTGCCGGCGCGGGCAGCGATGCCATGGCGAACTATGCATCTCTGCGTGGACCGGTTGGCATCAATCGGGTGTTCCTCCGCGCAAACGGTACCGCCAGCCCGCATGACGTATTGGAGGCACTCAAAGCGGGCCGCGGCTTCGTCAGCAATGGGCCGCTGCTGGGCTTGCTTTTGGGCAGCGCGCAATCTGGTGACCAGGTTGTGCCCGGGCGCCATCGCTACCGCATTGCCTTGCGTTCGCCCGTGCCGGTGGATCACGTTGAATTGATCCACAACGGCGAGGTGGTGAATGACTTCCGATTGCATGACGACCGCCGGCGTCTCGATGCCAAGGGCGAAATCAAGCTGGATGCTGGCTGGGTCCTGTTGCGCGCATGGAATGACGGCGCCGACCCGCAAATACTCGATCTCTACCCGTACGCAAGCACCAACCCGATCTGGCTGGGCGACCCTGCCCCGGTGCCGGGCGCTCACGAGGATGCAGCGTGGTTTGCGAGATGGGTCGAGCGGTTGATCGACATCGCAGCGGCGCATCGCGATTACAACACGGAATCTGAAATGCGCACGACGCTGGAGTACCTGCACAGTGCGCGTGACGCGTATCGTCACCTGGCCAAAAAAGCCGGCACCCCGCAAGAACGATCCTATGACCGATGAACCTCATGCAGCCACATGCAAGATTCTCGTCATTCCGGGGCGGCCGGCAGCTTCATCGCAGGCCGAACCCGGAATGACGACGAATTTTCTCCAATGTGCACGAGGCTTCCTGGGATTCGACTGATCAGGAACATGTTTGGCGACGCCACACCAGCCCACTGAACGCGATTTCGAGATCACCCACATCTGCCCGAAGCGATTCCGATGAGCACGACATCCGACGACTGCCCAGCACCGCACAAGAGCTTCGCCCTCGAACGCCATACCATCGGTCCGATCCCGGAGAACGAGCGGTTCGGCAAGGCGCGCGAGCTGTTCGGCATCTGGTTCGGCATGAACATGTCCCCCTTGACCATCGTTACGGGAGCGCTTGCCACCACGACCTTGGGGCTCCCGATCGGGTGGGCGATCGTGGCGATCTGCATCGGACATGCGGTCGGTGGCGTCGCCATGGCCTTGCATGCGGCTCAGGGTCCGCAACTGGGGGTGCCGCAACTGCTGCAGGCACGCGGTCAGTTCGGAATGTACGGAGCCGCCATCATCGCGTTCATAGCAGTTGGCAATTTCATTGGCTTCTTCGCATCCAATCTGGTCGTCATCGCCCAGGCATTTGCCTTGATAGTCCACGACGTAAACGCGCAACTGATCATTGTTGTCGCTACGCTCGTCAGCCTCGTCATTTCGATATTCGGTTACAAGTGGCTGCGCTGGGTGACGGTCGCCGCCGCGATCATCGTGGGCGCCTTTGTGGCTTTTTCTTTCTGCTGGATCCTCGTCGTCCACCCCGCCGCCAGCTATCAGTGGCATCCCGGACACGTGACCGCTGCCGGTTTCCTGACAGTGGTAGCCATTGGTGCGATGTGGCAGATCACCTACGCGCCGTACGTTTCAGACTACTCCCGGTACATGCCAGCCGGCACCGGAAACCACGGCGCGTTCTGGGCGACTTACGGCGGGTGTGTTTCGAGTGCCGTAACCTTGATGATCCTCGGCGCAGTGATCGGCAGTATTTCCAGTGGAAAAGACGCGCTGCCGGCACTGAACTCGCTGGTCGGCTCGGTGGGACCGATCATGATGCTGAGCTTCGCGCTCGCGACCGCGGCCTACAACAGCGTCAACACCTACTGCAGTGCCCTGTGCTCGCTGAGCGTCGCCCAGACATTTCGCCCACGATGGATCCCCCGCCTTGGTGCCCGGGTCGTAGTCACCGTGCTGATCCACGCCGTCGGTTTGGCTATTGCGCTGGTGGCTCGGGCCGACTTCGTCACCTGGTTTTCGGACTTCATCACGTGGATTCTCTACGTGATGATCCCGTGGTCGGCAATCAATCTGGTCGACTACTACATCGTTCGCCGTGGCCACTATGCGGTCGAGGAGTTTTTCCAACCCGGAGGCGGCCGCTATGGCAACTGGAACATCCGCGCGATCGCCGTCTACCTGATCGGATTCGCCGCCGAGATTCCCTTCATCTCGACCTCGTCGTTCACGGGATTCCTGAACCATGCGCTGGGTGGAATCGATATCGCATGGGTTCTCGGTTTCATCGTGTGCGGTGCCGCGTACTACGCCGTGGCGAGCCGTCCCACGCAAGCAGAGATGCGCCTGCGCGCCGTGGAACCTTGATTCACCTGTGATGCGAGATGGCGTTTTGGAGCCATTGGCAAGACGAAGGTGATGGACCCCGCGACCATGCAGATGCTGTTGCGCTACTACAACCCGACCGCCAAGGAGCTCGCCGCGAAACC
>JBOHYO010000173.1:0-2844 GCA_050737935.1 Rhodanobacteraceae bacterium | reverse complement strand
GGATGTCGCTGTTCGACTTCCTGAAGTAGGCGGTTTTGCAGTCAATGCCGGCTCCGCCCTTTGGGCTCGAGCCGGACTGCGCAAGGGCACGGCAGGCGGGTTCCCACGGCATCGATAGCGATGATGCTTCGATGGTTCGCCCCCTGCCGCTCGGACCATGCCGGGTCCGCCTTGGGGCTCTAAGCCGGCCTGCATCAATCGAGAACGAGCCGGGTCCCATCCATGCGTCCGTAGCCGGCGCGCGCCGGGATCAGCCCTCCGGCAACCAGGCGTTGCGCCAGGCGACCAGGTTGTCGCCGGCAAGCATCCACTCGCGGTGCACGGCCGCCCGCAACGCGTCGCCCGCTATCGCGGTCGCGTCGAGGTCGGCGATGTGCATGCGGATCGCGTCCACCCAGTCCTTGAAGCGATTGCGCACCCGCGTCACCGGCAGGTCGCCGCGGTAGCAGACGATGTCGCTGCACACGACCGGGAAACCACAGGCGCCGTACTCGAGCAGCCGCAGGTTGTTCTTGCAGGCGTTGAACATGTTGTCTTCCAGCGGCGCGAGGGCCAGATCAAGGTTCAAGGCGGCCCGTGCGGCCGGATATTCGTCGATCGGCACACCCTCGTGGACTTCATGCACGCAAGGGCGCAGCTTGTCCGGACACATCCCGAAAAACACCCACTCGACTTCATCGGCAAGATCGCGCACCACGTCCGCGATCAACTCGAGGTCCCCACGGTGGCCGGCGCCCCCGGCCCAGCCCACGCGCGGCCTGGCCGACTTCCGTCGCCCGCTCGACAAATCACTCCACCAGTCGACCGGCAGGCGATTCAGCACCACGCGGAGATCGCTGTGGAGACCCGCGAATTGCTCGGCCAGCGGTTCCGTGGAAACCACGAAACGGTCCGTCAATGCCACCGCCTTGCGCAGCGACTTGAGGATGTCCTTGGGCAACTGGTCGCGGTGCGCGCTTTTCAGCGGCAGGTTGGGCAGGTAATCGTCCAATTCGTAGACTTTGAAGGCGCGGCTGAAGTCCCGATAGTCCTGCAGGGCCGTGATCTGATCGGCGGTGATCTGGCGCTGCAGCACGATGCTGGAAGGGGCGAAGCGCTCCATCAGCACCGGGGTCAGATGCGCTCGCGCCAGGAGACCTTGCGCCAACCCCTCGCGCTGCATGGCGAGCAACGGCTGCCGGATACGATACTGGCCACAACCGCCGGCATCGGCCGCCACGCAGAACATGCGCGGCAGCAGTGGCTGCTCGAACGGCTGCCAAGCCAGGTGGCGGGTCTGATCCAGATCAAACCCGCTGCCGGTCAGGCCCAGGTTGCGGTTGTAGGCGGGATCATCCGCCAACAGCGGCAGCCATTTGCGGTACATCGCCTGTTGCTCGGCGCGGAACCGCTTCGCCTTGGCGTCCTGCGTGGTCTTGTCCACCTTGGTCTGACTGACACTTCCCTCGTGCATCAGGCGTGCATGCGGCGTCCATACCGTAAGGTAACCCGCCGCCCGCACCTTCAGACAAAGGTCCACGTCGTTGTACGAGACCTTGAAGGTTTCCTCATCCAGCCCGCCAACTTCCTCGTAGACCGACTTGCTGATCATCAGGCACGCAGCGGTCACCGCGGTGTAGTTCTGGTCCACCTGCAGGCGTTGCATGTAACTGGGCGCGTCCATCGCCTCGCCGACGAAAGGGTGGTCGGCGGGACCACGTAAACCCAGCACCATGCCCGCGTGCTGGACACGACCATCCGGCAAGTACAGCTTGGCGCCGACCACGCCGACCTCTGGACGTTGGGCATGGTTGAGCAGCGCTTCGATCCACTCGTCCTGCAACACCGCCGTATCGGTCTTGAGCAGGATCAGGTAATCGCCACGTGCCTGGCGAGCGGCAAAATTGCACAACGCGGAATGACTCGAAGCCTGCGGCTGAGGCAACACGCGCAGTTGCGGGGTGTGTAAACCCTCGATGCCGTCCAGATAGGTCCGCACCGCCGGTTCCTGGCTGCCGGTGTCGACAATCAGCAGCTCATGATTCGTGTAACTGGTCTTCGCCAGCAGGCTGTCGATCAAGCCGTTCAACGCCGGCAAGCTGTCGCCTGCCGGAATGACGATCGACACGGGCGGCTTGCGCGCGTACTGATATTCAATCCGGTTGACGCCGGCCGCGCCGCCGGGGCAGAACTCGTGCGCAATACCCAGACGCTGCAAGTGCGCATCCACTACGCGGGACGACTCCGCCGCCACGGCCCCGGATGACAGCCATTGGGGATATGGCATCGCCGCATGGTGCAACACTTCGGCAACATGAGCGATGTTCTGCATTCCGTACTGCTCGACGCAGCGGAACAGCAGATCGACATGCGCCAGCGCGTTGAAGTCACTGCGCAAGCCGCCCAGCTCGGCAAACGCTCGCATGCGGATGGCGAGACAAGAACCCACGTACGGATAACTGCGCAGCAAATCCAGATTGAAATCAGGCTTGAAGATCGGGCCGTCCTGTTTGCCTGAAGCAATGTTGTCCTCATCGACATAGCAGCGCAACATGTCCGAGTGATCGACGAAGCGCTCGGCGAGCAGCAACAGGGCGTAACGATCCAATGTGTCGCCTGCGGGGACGCAGATCGTCCACTCCGTGCCCGCGCGGCCCAAGGCGCCCTTCAAGGCCGCGCTTCGGTCGGCCGCCGTGTCGTCTGGTCCGGGGAGCTGGCTGGAAACGATGATGTGCACCGGCGCAAGGCATTGCTCGCGCAGGCTGCGCAGGGTCCGCTCCACGGCCTGTGCGTCACGTTCCGGGTCAACAACGACAACACTTGCCGATGTCGCCGCCGCCAGTGCCGCGACGCGTTTTTGGAATG
>JBOHYO010000172.1:0-2610 GCA_050737935.1 Rhodanobacteraceae bacterium | reverse complement strand
GCGTTACCTTGATCAGTTGGCTCGGCCGTTATCCCGCGCTCGACAAACATGCCGGCAACCTCGGATATCTCGATCTCGTTTCCGGGGTGATCGTGATCGTGATCTTCTCAGGCCTGATCATGTGGCTTGCGCACTCGTTGCGCTTGCGAGGCGGGCGCGTGCTTGAGCAGCTCGAAGCGCCGGAGGCGGGTGCGGATGAGGCAGACGCCGGGCTCGTGCAAACCCGATCTCCCGCTGCCGCGGAACTCTCCGACTGACCAGCCACCAGGCCAGCAGCCCTGATGGTCCATTACTCCAGTCGCGATGCCGGGTTGCCGACGCTCGATAGCCTGAAAGACCTGGCGCGCCCGTTGGCAGCGCGGTTATAGCAAGGGTGTGTCGGCGACCATTGGTGATGCGGACAAGCATGTTTGCTCGACGGATGGCGACGGGGTCCGGGTTGCCCGTGATTAGCGGAATTGTGGCGCCGGCGGCCCAGCACCGGCCGCCACGCGCTTCCGAAATATCCATTCGCGACGTGTGGTTTGGCACCGTGACCGTGGTCGACTGTTGGAAGCCGTCTGCGACCGAAGCATCGCGACGCGAGCCGGACGCACGGCCCGGATAATTCGCGAACGGATGTGTCCACTCGATTGAGGATGGTGACAACAGCCTGGAGGCTATTTTTCGGTAGCGCCGCGCTCGATCTTGCCGACGAGGTTGTAGAGGATGCGCAGATCTTCGGCATCCATCGTGTCGCCGCCCATCCCACGGAAATGGTTGTGGAACGCGCGCACCGCGGCTGGCGCATCATCCAGCGAATAGCCGATTGCGGTGAGCGCCATCCATGGGTCGAATCCTGGCGGGGGATCGACCAGCGTCGCGGCCGGGTCGGGCCACAGGCCGAAACCGGACGCCGCCAGCGTCGCCCACGGGAACAGCGGACCTGGATCGTCCTTGCGCGCCGGCGCCATGTCCTCGTGGCCGATGATCTGTGCGTGGGGAATATTCCAGCGCGTGGTGAGGTCGGTCAGCAGATTGATCAGGCTGGCAATCTGCGCCGACGGAAACGGCACGTGGCCGTTGTTGTCGATTTCGATGCCAATGGAAGCGGAATTCACGTCGGTGATGGTACCCCACCTTCCGCCGCCGGCGTGCCATGCACGCAGGGTATCGCTGACCAGTTGATAGATATGGCCATCGCGGCCAATCAGGTAGTGTGCGCTGACCGGTCCGCCGCTGTTGGCGGTGCGCAGGGTATCCAGCGTTTGCGCGACCGAATCCTGATCGGTGAAATGGAGCACGATCAACTGCGGCGCGCGGATGTCGTGGTTCTTCGACGGCACCCAAGTCGCCATCGGATTGCGTGGCGGCAGCGGCGCGCAGGCGGCCAGTGCCGCAACGGCCAGAATCAGAAGAACAAGTGCCGGGGTCCGCGATGCATGCTTTTGCCCGTGCAATTGTTTCGTCATTCCAGAACTCCCGCATCCCGCAAACGCTGGCGCAAGCGATCCAGTTTGTCGCCGTACCGCGCGCTGCGCGCGGTGTCACGGCGGATCGGTTGCCGAACCTGCGCGGCACTGGGCAAGCTCTGAACTGTGCGCGCGGTCTTGTGGAAATCGATGCACGCAGGGTCGAAGGGCAGGTCGCAGAAATCCAGCAGGCGTCGAATTTCGGCGTCCGGTTCGGCGACCAGCGCCTCGTATCGCAAATCCATTACGCGGTCGGGATATTTTTCCAGCCAGAAGCGCGTGAGGCGCAGGAAGTCGATGCAGTAACCGGCCATTTCGTCCATGTCGCAGGCGAAGCCGCTGTTTTCGCTGAAACACTGGCGGAAACAGCCGAGGCACGTCTCGACTGGATCGCGCCTGACGATCACGATGCGTGCGGTCGGCAACATCGCCACGGCCGCACCCACCAGATACCAGGTGACGAGGCTCTTGTCGGTGAAGCGTGGCTTGCGTTCGCGCCAGCGCGCGGTGCGCGCGATGTATTCGCGGCCGAGTCGCTGCCAGTCCTCGGCGCTGGCTTCCGGCACCCACAACGGAAACGCGGATTGGCGGCGATGCGTTTCCGCATCGACGACCTGTTGCATGTCCTTGATCTCGTTCGCGCCCTCGACCTCCGGATGCGACGCGAGAATGTGCTCGACCAGGGTCGAGCCGGAACGCGGGATGCTGATGATCAGGATGGCCTCGTGGCCGAGCTGCGGGTCGAGCGGCAGCGGCAGGTCTTTCGAGAATACGTCCATGATCGCGGCGACGCGCCTGTGCTCGCCTGCGCCATCCCACTTCATCCGCTGGCGGCGCGAGGCATTGGCGCGTTCGAACACGTCGTAGGCTTGCGCGTACTCGCCCTGGTTTTCGAGCGCTTTCGCGTAGGTGAAGGCGAGCAGCTCGTAATCGCGTGGCGACAGGTTGGGTTGCTCGAGGGCACGCTTCAGGTTGGCAGCATCGGCCGGATCGAACCGGACGATGTTGAGGTTCGACAAGCCGAACCAGCCTTCAGCATTGCGGGGATCCCGGCGCACCAACTCGCGGAATCCCGCCACCGCGGCGTCGACCTGGCCCAGATTGGCCTTTGCGCGGGCCAATGAAAGCCGGGCCGAGCCATGCGCGGGGTCGAGTTCGA
>JBOHYO010000171.1:0-10358 GCA_050737935.1 Rhodanobacteraceae bacterium | reverse complement strand
ACATCAGCGAATACGGCACGGTGACGAAAAAACCCGACTTCGAATGGCTGCGCGCGTATTCGCCGCTGCAGAACGTGAAGCCTGGCACCGCGTATCCGGCGGTGCTGCTGATCACCGGCGTCAATGATCCGCTGGTCGCACCTTGGCAGTCGCGCAAGTTCGCGGCGGCCCTGCAGGCCGCGACGTCGTCGCGGAATCCGATCCTGTTGCTGACCCGGACGAACGAGGGCCATGGCGTCACCGCGTCCTTCAGCCAGCGGGTCGGCAACGCCGCGGCGACGCTAGCCTTCTTCGCCGAGGAACTGGGACTCGGCGAGCCCGTGGAGTCCAGCCGGTGACGCTGGAATGCGTGGAGGTCGAGACCGGGCCGCAGCCGCGCCACGCGGTAATCTGGCTGCACGGGCTCGGCGCCGACGGTCACGACTTCAAGCCGATGGTGCCGCAATTGCTGCGATCGGGTTGGCCGGCCGTGCGCTTCGTATTCCCGCATGCGGCGATACGGCCGATCAGCTTGAACAACGGTCTGCCCATGCGCGGCTGGTACGACATCGCGGGCTTCGATCTGTCGCAGCGACAGGACGAGACGGGCATCCGCGCGTCGATCACGGAAGTCGAGGCCCTGATCGACCGGGAAGCCGCGCGCGGCATCGATTCGACCCGCATCGTGCTGGCGGGGTTTTCGCAAGGCGGCGCGGTTGCGCTGGCGGCAGGGTTGCGGCACGCGCAGAAGCTCGCGGCGATCGTCGCGCTTTCGACCTACCTCCCGGTCGCCGAGGCGATCGGCCGCGAACGCAGCAATGCGAATGCATCGACCCCGATCTTCATGGCGCACGGCGCATTCGACCCGGTGGTGCCGCGGGTGCTCGGCGAGCGTTCGCGCGATCGCCTGCGCGACTGGGGATATTCCGTGGAGTGGCACAGTTATCCGATGGCACACCAGGTGTGCCCGCAGGAAATCGCAGACCTCGCAGATTTTATGGCGGCATGCTGGATCACCCCCTGAGCGCTGTTGATGTGAAATACGGGGCTGATGAAAACGAGCTTTTGTGAAAAGTCAGGCCAAGGATGGCCGTTCTGGATTCGCGGGCCGTTGAGACGTTCAAGATGACCGACAGACTGAATATCGCCGCGATCAGGGACGATCGCACAAAAAACCCGCTCCCGGACTTCTGCAGCATGGCCTCCGTCTTCACGCTCGTCGTGGTCGCCGAGCTGGTGGTGGTGATCGACGCGCTGGCGCCCGACGCGCGGATCCAGTGGCGGGGTTTCGCGACCGCGACCTTGTTCGTGGTGTGGCTGGCATTGCTGTCCTCGCTGTTGTTGTGCCGGCTGGTGCCTCGTCTGGCCCGCTTGCCGCGGGCGTCCGCCTACTTGCTGGCGCTGGTCGCGCTGGTATTGCTGGTGGCGATCGCGAGTGTGGTGGTCGCATGGCTGGATCACGCGCTCGGCACCGGCTTGACGCCGGTGTCGGCGTCGAGATTCGTGGTCGGCAACGCGGTGCTCGCCGCGCTGCTCGGCGCCGCCTTGCTACGCTACTTCTACGTGCTGGCCGAGTGGCGCACCCGGCTCGCGGCGGTCGCACGCGCGCAGTTCGAGGCTTTGCAGGCGCGCATCCGTCCGCACTTCCTCTACAACAGCATGAACACGGTCGCGGCGCTCGTGCGGGTCGACCCCGCCGCGGCCGAGCGCACCATCGAAGACCTCGCCGATCTCTTCCGCGCGGCGCTCGGGGCGGAAGACAAGCCGAGCACCTTGGGTGCCGAGCTCGGCCTCATCGACCGCTATCTCGCGATCGAGCAACTGCGCCTCGGCGATCGCCTGAAAATCGAACGCGATTTGGAGGCGCTGCCGATGGACATCGAGCTGCCGGCACTGCTTCTGCAGCCGCTGGTCGAGAACGCGATCTATCATGGGATCCAGCCGCGCCGCGAAGGTGGCACCCTGCGGATCGCCGGCCGCAGCACCGGAGGCGGCGTGGAAATCGAGATCGACAATCCGCTGCCCGATGCCGCTTCGCCGCCGCGCAGCGGGCACGGCCTGGACAGCGTCCGCCGCAGGATCGCCTATCACTTCGGCGAGCGCGGACGCCTGGACGTGCGAGTCGAGGGCGGCATTCATCGGGTGATCGTGGAGTTGCCGCGTGCGCATCCTCATCGCTGATGACGAGCCGCTCGCACGTGCGCGCCTCACGGCGCTGTTGCGCGAATGCGAGGGCGCGGAGGTGGTCGCCAGCGTCGGTGACGGCGAGGCTGCGCTGGCCGCCTGCGCGCAGGCGCGGCCCGACCTGCTGTTGCTGGATGTCGCGATGCCGGGCCTCGATGGCATCGGGGTGGCGCGACGGCTCGCCGGCATGTCCAATGGGCCGCAACTGGTTTTCTGCACTGCGTACGAAGAGCACGCGCTGGCCGCGTATGAACTGCGCGCCGCGGATTACCTGCTGAAGCCCGTCCGGCTCGAGCGCCTGCGCGAGGCCGTGGCGCGTGCGCAGGCGCTGCGGCAGCGCAAGCCTGCGCCGGATGCGACGCTGCTGGTCCAGGTCCATGGCGCGCCGGTGCGGATCCGGCTGTCGGAGGTGTCCCATCTCAGCGCAGACGACAAGTACATCACCGTGCATCGCGAAGCGGGGGATGCACTGACCGAGCAATCGCTGAAGTCGATCGAAGAAGCATTCCCCGGCCGCTTCGTGCGCGTGCACCGCGGCTGCCTGATCCCCGTCGAGCGGCTGCTGGGGCTCCGGCGGGAGGCCGACGGTACGATCCGCGCGCTGATTGCCGGTTGCGAAGCTACGCCGGAAGTCAGCCGGCGCAACCTGCCGGCAGTGCGCAAACTTTTGCGTAGCGGGTGAGAAGACCGGGGTCAGAGTGCACTTTCGGATACCAATGCAAGAAAATCGCGGCGGTTCCCACGAAAGTGCACTCTGCCCCCGGTTTTACCCTTCAGGCGACCCAGCCCGCCAGCACGATCAGGGCCACGACCGCCAGCCACACGATGAGCACGCGAAGCATCAGGCGGCGGGCGTCGGCAAGTTCGACGATCGGGTCGCGGATGTCCGTGGTCGCTCCATCGCCCGCCGTGATGTCGGCATCGACGCCGGAGCGTGCGACCGCCGCAAGGAAGCCGGGGTCCAGGTCCCATGGCGAACGCGCCGGATGCCCCTGCCACCTCCGCCAGGTTCCGATCACCGCATCGAAGTTGGAGACCAGCGCCATCGCCAGCACCATCAGATGCGCGGGAACCCAGTCGAGCGCGTACGCGAAGCGCCGGGCGGCATGGCGGGTACGCGGATCGATGCGTTCGTTGTCGGTATCGGCCGTGACCCAGGCGAGGCGATAGCCCAGGGCGCCCGCCGGACCCAACAGGAAAAACCAGAACAGGATTCCGAAGCGGCGACGCAGCGCGGCCATCACGGCGGCCTCGACCAGTTCCGCAGAAGTGAAGGCCCGCGGCGCGCCGTCCGGCTCGCTGCGCAAATGCTGTGCGGCCACCACGCGTGCGACCACATCGTCTTCTTTCAGTACAGCATCGAAGTCGGCCGCCAGCTCGCGTGGGCCGAACGTGTAGAACAGGATCAGCACGGCGAACGCCAGCTCGGCCAACGCGTAGACGCGGCCATCGAGGAAGTGCGCGATCACGGCGCACGCCGCCACCGGCAATACCAGCGCCAGCGCGACCCGCCCGCCGCCCTCGACGAAATCGAGAACGCCGAGCCACCCCCGATACCAGCCGAAACGGCGCAGGCCCGCGACATTGCCCGGCCACAACAGCAGCACCAGCAACACGATCAGCGCGGCGACGAGTTCGATGGCCATCCGGTCCTCAGCTTGCGCGGGATTGCCGGCGAGTGTAGCGGTGGGTGTTACTCCGCGTGCGGCAACTCGGACAGTTCGACGCCTGCGCGCGTGCGCAGCCAGTGCTCGAGCAAGCGATACGAAATCGAGAACGTTGTCGATGCGCGCAGCGAACCGTCAAGCAGACCCGCGGCGATGTCCCGCGCGGTGAACCAGCGTGCGTCCTCCAGTTCGCCGTCGGTGAGACTGATGGCGCGACCGGCCGCGGTGGCGGTGAAGCCCAACATCAGCGAGACCGGGAACGGCCACGGCTGCGAGGAGTGGTAGTCGCAGTCCACCACCTCGATGCCGGTTTCCTCGCGCACCTCGCGACGCACGGCATCGGCCAGCGATTCGCCGGGCTCCACGAATCCGGCAAGCGTCGAGAACTGGTTGGGGCGCCACGTCGCCTGCCGCCCGAGCAGGCAGGCGTCGCCGTGTTCGACGATCACGATGACGGCGGGATCGGTCCGCGGGAAATGCAGACGGTCGCAAGCTGCGCAGTGCGCGCGGTGGCCGGCTTCGATCAACTGCAATTCCGTTCCGCAAACAGAACAGTAGCGCGTCGCATGCTGCCAATTGGCGAGCCCGCGCGCATAGGCGAACAAGCCCGCCTCGTCCCCCGCCAAGCCGACGGCGGCGGATCGCAGGTCGAGCCACGCGGCGTCCGGGAACAGCTCGTGCCGGATCGGTTCGCGCAGCGAGAAGACCGGCGCGTCCGCGAGCCGGCCAAGAAAATTCGCGGATGCATTCGGACCGGCGGTCGTGGTGTCGAGCCAGCACAATCGGCCGTCGCGTGCCGGCGCCCGACCTTCCGCATCCCAGCCGAGCCAGCGCGCATCGGACACCGCGGCCTGTTCGGCGAGCCACGTGGCATCACCGCGGAACTCGCCGCAGCGGTCGAGCGGGGTGTTGGCGAACGTGTTGCGACGCGTGCGTTCGGCCGAACTCACAAAGTCATCCCGACGAGCCAGAAAGTCAATCCGCCGGTTCGAAGCGGCTGTTGTGATAAGTCAGGCCATGGAAGGCCGTTGTGATGTTGCGTGATCGCGGGGCCCGTTCGAGTACGTCCGGCTGGCAACGCGGCGATCATGGATGATCGCAAGACTATGCCGTGAACGAGCTTCCGCACCCGCAGGTGGTCTTGGCGTTGGGATTGTGGATCACGAACTGCGCGCCCGAGAGTTCCTCGACGTAGTCCACTTCGGCGCCCTCGAGGTACTGCATGCTCAAGGGATCGACGAGCAACTCGACGCCCTCGCGATCGAGCACGATGTCGTCCTCGGCGCGATCTGCGTCGAAGCTGAAACCGTACTGGAACCCCGAGCAGCCACCGCCCTCGATGAACACGCGCAATTTGAGCGCGGGGTCGCCTTCCTCGCGGATCAGTTCGCGCACGCGCTCCAACGCGGCGGCGGAAATCTTCAGGGCGGGTTCGGGAACGATGGTGGTTGTGGACATGGGTGGCACCTCCAAACCATGATGGAGGCACCGCGCGCGGCGATCAAGGCGGCGTTTCCGGCGGGCCGGATAGCGCCTCCTTCCACTCGAGCCTGCGGGTGACGGCGGAGCCGCCGTGCGGATGCAGCGTGATCGTGACGCGGTTCGGCACGAAGCCGGCGGGCAGCATGAACGAACCGCGCACCTGCTGGAAAAACTTGAACGCGAAGGGAACGCCGTCCTTCGCGCCAGGCGCGGCCAGGCTGGCCCAGCCAACGGTCGCCAGCTTGCCGTCGCGGACGCCCTCCAGGTCCAGAGTCAACGTGCCGCGGGCCGCGTCCGCGTTTTCGGCGGTGTTGACCAGGGTCGCCACGAAGTTCCAGGCATGCGTGCCCGCGACCGGCGACAGCGCGAGACTGTGGACGCCGAGCCCCGAACGGTCACCATCGATGCCGATCAGCCTGGTATAAAACGCCTGCTCCTGCTTGAGCTTCTGCAGCTCCGCGTCGCGGCTCGCAAGCGAAGCGCGGAGCGCCGAGAGCGCGGTCGACGTCGTTTTTTGCTGCTGTTGCAGGCCCTGCAGCTGGTCCTGCAGCGAAGCATTGCGGGCAGCCATCTGATGCGTCCGGGCGCGGAGATCGCCCGGCACGCCCACGACGCGGCTGGCGGTGAAACCCAGCACGAAAACCAAGCCGATGCCCAGCCCCCACAGGACGGCGAGGATCCAGCGTTGCCGCATCCTCGGCATTGCGCGGAATTGGTCACGCCAGTGGTGGAAGATCGTCGAAGCCATGGTTGCAGGGCCCCCGGGGACGTTCGCTTATAGCCAGCCCCCACGCCACATGCAACCGTGGGATGCGCAGCCCCATGTCAGGCGTCGCCGCATCGAGGGTTGCCGAGCGTTCGTGGGCTGTGCTTGAATCCAACCCATGATCGACGTGGACGGCTATCGCTTGAACGTTGGCATCGTGTTGCTGAACCCGCGCGGCCAGGTGTTCTGGGCGCGCCGGGTGCAGCGCGATGGCTGGCAGTTCCCGCAAGGCGGAATGAACACCGACGAGACCCCGGACGAGGCAATGTACCGCGAGCTCGAGGAGGAAACCGGCTTGCGCGCGGGGCAGGTCGAGGTGCTGGGCGCCACCCACGGCTGGCTGCGCTACCGCCTGCCGCCCCGCTATGTCCGACGCGCGCAGCGACCGACCTGCATCGGCCAGAAGCAGGTCTGGTTCCTGCTCCGGATGCTGGACTGTGATGCGGCGTTCCGGCTCGATGCCCACGTCACGCCCGAGTTCGATGTGTGGCGCTGGGTGGATTTCTGGTATCCCGCGGAGCACGTGGTGGACTTCAAGCGCGAGGTGTACCGGCGCGCCCTGCGCTACTTCGCACCGCTGGTGGAGGCGGCTTGTTCCGTCGAGGTCGGGGCCACGCCATTGAGGTTGTGCGATCGTTCCTGACTGCTGCATCGCTGGATTGGGCGATTCGCCCAGCCGTCTCAAGCCCGTAGGGACCAGAACGGCGTGGCTCGACTTTCACAAAAGCTGCTTCGGGGGGATTTTCGCGGGGCGCAAAGCTACTTGACAATCATTCGCATTCGTATTCCAATGGCGCCCTCGAGGATCCTCCATGTACGTCTGCATCTGCAAAGCCGTCTCCGATCAGGACATCCGCCGCGCGGTGACGCACGGCGTGCATTGTTTTGAGGATTTGCAGGCGCGCACCGGCTGCGCCACCTGCTGCGGCTGTTGCGAAACCGAAGCGCGCGAATTGCTGGAAACTTCGCTCGAATCCGAACGACGCGCCGCCGCCCTGCCCGTCGCCGCTTGAGCCGCAAGCGCGGCTGCAATCGATAATCACTCCATCGCGCTGCCGCACCGGGCGGTATAGTCGTGGCCATCGCGTGGGTTGCGCGCGCGCCGTTTCGCACAAGGAGTCCACCATGAAGGGCGACGCCAAGGTCATCGAGCACCTCAACAAGGTGTTGGGCAACGAGCTGATCGCGATCAACCAGTACTTCCTGCATTACCGGATGTACGACAACTGGGGCTACAAGGAACTTGCCGAACACGAGCGCGCCGAGTCGATCGACGAAATGAAGCACGCCGATCGGCTGATCGAACGCATCCTGTTCCTGGAGGGTCTGCCCAACCTGCAGAAACTCGGCAAGCTGCTGATCGGCCAGACGCCGAAGGAATGCATCGAGAGCGATCTGAAGTTGGAATGCCAGGCGCTGCCCGACCTGCAAGCCGCGATCGCGCACTGCGAGCAGATCGGCGACTACGTCAGCCGCCAATTGTTCGGCGACATCATGCACTCCGAAGAAGAACACATCGACTGGCTGGAAACCCAGCTCGGCCTGATCGGAGAGGTGGGGCTGGAGCGGTATCTGCAGACACATATCCGGAGTTAGCGCGGGCGGCGGCTCCTCATGGACCTGCACGGGACAGGACCATTCGGCGTGCGCGGAAAGCAGCCCGGTGATCAGCCAACCTGCCGCCCGACAAAAAGGAACCTGCACGCTTGATGCGCGGAATCAGGACGTGGAGCCAGCACTTCTCGATCGATGGCGTTGGGTTTCCCACGGATGAAGCCCGCGGTCAGCCCAACCTGCCGCGCTTTTGAAGAGACGCGCGGAATCGAGGCATGGAGTCATCGCCCCCGCGGCTGGCCCCTCTGTTCACCGCCCAGGTGGATACGCGTTCCCTTGCACTACGGTCGCTTGTAGCGCGTGCGTAAAGCCGTGGCGGCATTGGCATAGAGCTGTTCCAGCGCGGCGACGCTGTCCGCCGGATTCGCCAGCGTGCCGTTGCGCGCGGCCTCTTCCACCTGCCGGGCGCGGTTGGCCAACGGCATTGCGCCGAGGTTGGCGCTGGAAGATTTCAGCGAGTGCGCGAGCTTGCCGACTTCCGTGCTGTCACCGCGCCCGGCCGCTTCGTGCAGGTTGCGCATCCGCGTGTCGCCATCGCGCAGGTAGGCATCCACCAGCGTCGCCAACTCGTCGCCCATGATGTCTTCCAGATCGACGAGCGTTGCTGTGTCAAGGGTGTCGGGCGGGGGTGCGGTTTGCATGGCGGGTGTGGAAGCCTCCGGTGAGGACGCGGGCGGATCTTGTACGGGTTCGTCCGTGGCTTCGGCGGGGCGCGGAGCATTCTGTATCCAACGCGTCAGCGTCTGTTCCAGAAGCTGGCGGTCCAGCGGTTTGGACAGGTAATCGTCCATCCCGGCCTGCAGGCATCGTTCGCGGTCCCCGGACATCGCGTGCGCGGTCATCGCGATCACGGGGGTGCGTATCTTGCCCTGCTCGGCCTCGATTTCGCGCAGGCGGCGGGTCGCGCTGTAGCCATCGAGCACCGGCATCTGGCAGTCCATCAGGACCATGGCATAGGGTCGTTCGCGCAGTCGGTCGAGCGCCACCTCGCCGTTGTCGGCGACGTCCACGCTCAGGCCGAGCCGCTCCAGGAGTTTCCGGGCGACCTTCTGGTTGACTGGGTGATCCTCGACCAGCAGCACCTTGCCGGACAACGGCAAGCCGTCGAGGGCGGGGCCGGCGGGCAACGCCGGCACGGTCAGGACCGGCTGCGCACGCGCGTGTGCGCCCAGCCCGAATGCACTGCGCACGCCTTGGCGCATCGCCGCGTCGTCGGCGCGCGCGGGCGCCAGCACGATCTTGGGATCCGGCGCGCTTTCCAGCCCCAGCGCCATCAGTCGTAAAGAATCGAGCTGGTGGTCGGCCAGGATGCTGCGCAGGAGCTTGCCGGCATCCCCCACCGCGCTTTCCACGTCGATGATCAGGAGGTCGAAACCGAACGCCCTGCCGAGCGGAGCGGCCTGGCGGACGCGGTTGAGGGCGCCTGCGGTGTCGGCAACTTGCGCTGCGTCGAGTTCCAGCGTCGCGAGCAACGGCAGGATTTGTTGGGCCCGTTGCAGGCTGGCGACCAGCAACGCACGGGAGCCGGCGATGTGCGGCTGGGGGCCGACGATGTCGCCCGGCGCCTTCTCGAACGGGATGGTGAACCAGAACACCGATCCGCGACCGGGTTCCGAGCGCACGCCGATCCGGCCTCCCATCAAGTCGACCAGCTTCTTGCAGATCGTGAGCCCCAGCCCGGTGCCCCCGTAGCGCCGCGTCACCGAGGCGTCGGCTTGGGTGAACGGCTGGAACAATCGCGCCGCCGCGTCGGCCGCCAGGCCGATTCCGGTGTCGCGCACCGCGAACAGCAGTTCGTGCTGGGTGGCGGTTTCGTTGCGCCGGCTGACGCGTATCGAGACACCGCCGCGCTGGGTGAACTTGATCGCGTTGCTCATCAGGTTGGTCAGGATCTGCCGGATGCGCATGGGATCGCCGCGCACCACCGGGCGCACGTCCGGGTCCACGACCGACCGCATCGCGAGGCCCTTCCCCTCGGCCGGCTTTTCCAGCAGACGCTTCACGCTGTCGACCAGCTCGCGGATATTGATGCTCACCGACTCCAGGATGAGCTTGCCGGCCTCGGCCTTCGAGTAGTCGAGGATGTCATCGACGATCCTGAGCAGTTCCTTGGCCGAGGCGTTGGCGGTGACGAGATACTCGCGCTGGCTCGGCGAAAGGTCGGTGCCGAGGACGATGTCGAGCAACGGCAGGATGCCGTTGAGCGGCGTGCGTATTTCGTGGCTCATGCTGGCCAGGAACTCGCTCTTGGCGAGCATCGCGGCTTCAGCGGCCACCTTGGCGGCGAGCAGTTCGCGCTGCACGCCGCGCAGGGAACTCAGTTCCGCCTGTGCGGACGCGAGGCGGGTCCGCATCGCCACGTCCACCGGATCCTGCAGCGGCATGGCGGTCGCCGTGCGGGTACGCTCGGTGGGGGGCGTCCGGACGAGCCAAATCAGGATCAGCGCCACCGCCAGCAATGCCCAGAGCACGATGACATGCGGAAACGCGACCCACAACGCAGCGAGGGCGCCGGCCGCGACCAGCGCGATGCTGCCCGTTACGCGCGACCACGAGACAAGGGTTCCGTCACGCGGATTGGCCACGTTCATGGTCCTCCGGAGGGGAACGCATCATCGAGCGTGGCGACGGGCGGCTGGAAGTAGTTGCCCTGCAACAGGTCGACG
>JBOHYO010000170.1:0-6487 GCA_050737935.1 Rhodanobacteraceae bacterium | reverse complement strand
GGCGAAGAACGTGCAGCGCGCGATCGATGTGTCCAACCAGTGGGTCCTGAACAACCAGACCAGCGGTCACGAAGGCTGGATCCAGGATGCGGGAAAGTTCCTCTCGGCGCCGACGCTTGCAAACGCTGCCGCCAGCTTGAACTCGCTTTCCGGCGAGATCTACGCCACCAGCCGCGCGCTCGAAGTCGAGCAGTCGCTGGCGACCGACGCGGCGATGGCGAACCGCGAACACGCCCAGGCGGTCCAGGGACAGCAGGGCGTATGGGTACAGTCGCTCGGCCCCGGCGGCGCGTTCGCGGGCGGCGGCTACGATCCCGCCACCTATCGTGCCGGCGGCAGCCTGATGGGGGTGGGCGGCAACATCGCCGGCAACTTTTCGGCGGGTCTCGTCGCTGGCCGCAGTCGCGTCTGGAGCCAAATGGCCGGGCTCGGGGGACGCCTGGACGCGCGCGAGAATGTGACGGGTGCCTACGCCCGGTGGGGCGCCGGCGTCGGTTATTACCTTGCCGGCCGCGTGAGCTATACCAGTATCCGCAGCCAGGTGCAGCGCGAATTGCTGCTCGGCGAAACCCTCACCGGCCTCTCCGCCCAGCGCAACGATCGTGTCACCGTGACCACGGTCGAAGGCGGCAGGACATGGAACTTCGGTGTTGCGACGCTGGCTCCGTACGTTTCGGTGGCGGGCTTGCACCTGCAACAGGACGCGTTCACGGAGCAGGGCAGCGCGATGGGCCTTGCTGCCCCGTCACAGGCCGACGATGTCTTCTTCGGAACGGTCGGCCTCCGCTACGGACAGAGGTTCGCCTGGGCCGGGGGCCATTCGTCGCTGGAAGGCTATGCCGGCTACCGCCACGTGTTCAGCGGTACGGACCTTTCCATGACTGCGAGTTTCACGGGCGTGCCGGAGGCGGTCTTCGCCGCTGCGGGACAGGACCTGTCGCGCAACATCGGCATCGTCGGCGCGCATTGGACCACCGCTGTGTCGGACCGGTGGGGTTGGTTCCTCGGTGCCGACTACCGGACGGGCGGCGGAAACACGGACCCGCTCGAGGCCCACGCGGGGGTGACCATCGCGTTTTGAGGATCCCTGCGCCGCTTTCGCGGTGCATGGGGGTGACGCAAACGCGGAAGACGGTCAGGTCCACTTTCCCGGAAAGTGAACCTGACCCCGTTTCTTCAGCCGCCTGTGGAATCCAGCCCGCGACGCTCCAGCAGCGGTTCGATCCGCGGTTCATGGCCGGCGAAGTCGGTGAACAATTCCATCGCGTCCTTGCTGCCGCCCTGCGAAAGCAGCTTTGCGCGGAAGCGGTCGCCGTTCTCGCGTGTCAGGCCGCCGTGCTGCTTGAACCACTCGACCGTATTGGCGTCCAGTACTTCCGACCAGATGTAGGCGTAGTAGCCCGCGGAATAGCCGCTCATGATGTGGCTGAAGTACGGCGTGCGGTAGCGCGGCGGCACCGGCGCGAAATCCGTGCCGTTGGCCTTCAGGGCCGCGGCTTCGAACGCCATCACGCCGTCGGCTGCGGGAACCTCGTCCACACCGATCTGGTGCCAACTCTGGTCGAGCATTGCGGCGCCGAGATACTCGGTAGTGGCAAAGCCCTGGTTGAACTTCGAAGTCGCCAGCACCTTGTCCAGCAGCTCCTTGGGCATCGGCTCACGCGTCTCGTGGTGCCTGGCGTAGTGCGCCAGAACGCTCGGCCAGTCCGCCCACATCTCGTTCACCTGCGAGGGAAACTCCACGAAATCGCGCGGTACGCTGGTGCCGGCGAAGTAGGGGTACTCCACATTCGAAAACATGCCGTGCAGCGCGTGCCCGAACTCGTGGAACATGGTGGTCACTTCATCCCACGTCATCAGGGTCGGGCCGCTGGCCGGCTTGGTGATGTTGAGGTGGTTGGCGACGACCGGCAGGTCGCCGGTCAGGTGTGATTGGCTGACGTACGAGTTCATCCACGCGCCGCCACGCTTGGACGGCCGCGCGTAGGGGTCGATCAGGAAGATCGCGAGCTGGCTGCCGTCCTCGTTGAAGACGTCGTACACCATCACGTCCTGGTTGTAGACCGGAAGGTCCGTACGCTGCTTGAAGGTCAGGCCGTACTCCTGGTTCGCGGCGTAGAACACGCCGTTCTCCAGCACGTTCTTCATCTCGAAGTACGGCTTCAACTGGCTTTCGTCGAACGCATACTTGTCGGCGCGCACCTTCTCCGTGTAGTACGCCCAGTCCCATGCGGCCAGTTGGAAGCTCGGCTCGCCCTTCGCGGCCTGGGTCTTGTCGATCATTGCCTGCAGGTCGGCCGCCTCGCGCTTGGCGTTCGCGACCGCCGCCGGGGCCAGCTTGCCGAGCATGGCATTGACGGCTTCCGGCGTTTTCGCGGTCTGGTTGGCGAGACCGTAGGCGGCCCAGTTGGGATACCCCATCATTTTCGCCTTCTCCGCGCGCAGCTTCATGACCTTCGACACGATCGCGGTGGTGTCGTATTGGCCCCCGCGGCTGCCGCGCACTACCGACGCGTCATAAATGCGCTGGCGCAGTGCGCGATTGTCGAGCTGCGCGATCACCGGCTGGAGGGTGGTGTTGACCAGCGCGATCACGTACTTGCCTTCCAGGCCGCGTGACTTCGCGGCCTTGGCGGCGGCGTCGATCTGCGCATCACTGAGGCCGGACAGTTCTTCGTTGCTGTCGACGACCACGGCGGAATCGTTCACTTCGGCCAGGACGTTCTGGCTGAAGTTCGTTCCCAGCTTGGCCAGCTCGCCATTGATCTCTTTCAGGCGAACCTTGTCGGCGTCGGAAAGCGGCGCGCCGGCGCGCACGAAATCGGTGTGGTAACGCTCGATCAGGCGCACGCCTTGTGCATCGAGACCGAGGTCATTGCGCTGGTCGTAGAGCGCCTGCACCCGCGCGAACAGCTCCGGGTTGAGCATGATCGCGTCGCGGTGCGCGGCGAGCTTCGGCGCGTATTCGGCCTGGATCGCCTTCTTGGTGTCGTTGTTCTCGACGCCCGAAAGGCTGAAGAACACCGTGGTGCTGCGATCCAGGATCTGCCCGGATTTTTCCAGCGCGACGATGGTGTTGTCGAAGGTCGGTTCGGCCTGGTTGTTCGCGATGGTCTGGATCTCCGAGAGGTGCTCGGCCATGCCGCGATCGAAGGCGGGGGCGTAATCGGAATCGGTGATCTTGTCGAACTGCGGGAAGTGCAGCGGCAAGGGGCTTTCAGTGAAGAACGGATTCATGGAATTGGTCGTCTCGGCTTGCGCCTGCGGCGTGGCCGACTCGGAATCCTTGTTGGCATCGGTGGTGCCGGCGCATCCGGCGACAAAGCCCGTCAGGGCGAGGGCCATGGTCAGGGACAACGGTGATTTCATGGTCGATGGCTCGTGGCAAAAGAACTGCCATCCTACCCAAGGCACACCGCTTTTGCCCATGACTTAAGGCATGTTTGCTCGTGAGGATTCGTGCCGCCACGGGGTTGAAATTCGGCCGCGTGCCACAAGGGTCTTGGGGATGTGTTCCGCAAGACCCGGAGATCCATGAAGGCACGCAGCTTCCGCGAGCAACCGCTTCCGCCCTGGCACCGCGCCGTGCTGAAGGTGGGTAGCAGCTTGCTGGCCGGCGATGGCGGCGGCTTGAGCCCGAAACACGTGCTGGGCCTGGCGCAGTTCATCGCGTCCAGCCATGCCGAAGGGCGCGAGATCGTGCTGGTGTCTTCGGGCGCGGTCGCTGCGGGACGGATGTTGCTGGACAGTCGCGCGGAAAGCGATGCCAGCCAGGCCGCGAGCCAGGCGATGGCTGCCTTGGGGCAGACACAGACCATCGCGTTGTGGCAGCGCCTGTTCGACCGGCCGCTGGCGCAGGTGTTGCTGACGCACGACGACATGCGTGACCGGCGCCGCTATCTGAATGCCCGTGCAACCTTGCAGGAGTTGCTGCGGCATGGCGTTCTGCCTGTGGTCAACGAAAACGACACGGTGGCGGTGGATGAACTCACGCTGGGCGACAACGACAATCTCGCGGCCATCGTTGCCGCGCTGGTCGGTGCCGATCTGCTGTTGATCGCCACCGATATCGACGGTTTGTACACGGCCAATCCGAAGGAGAATCCGGACGCCGAGCCGATCGACGAGGTAATCGAGCTGGGACCCGAGATCCTTGCCGCTGCGGGGGCTGCCGGCAGCGCGCACGGCACGGGCGGCATGCGCACGAAGCTCGAAGCGGCCCGCAAGGCTGCCGCGGCCGGCATCGATACCATCCTGTTCAACGGACGCGACGCGGATGTCTCGCGCCTGCTGTCGCACGGCAAGGTACGGGGCACGCGGTTGCGCAGCACCCAGACCAAGTTGCAGGAACGCCAGTATTGGCTGCGCCACATGCCGGCCGTTCCGGGCTGCATCCGCATTGACGCGGGCGCGGTGCAGGCGCTTGGCGACGACGACGCCTCGCTGTTGCCCCGCGGCGTCGTCAGTGCCGAGGGCGGGTTCCAGCGCGGCGACATGGTGGAGATCGTCAACACCGACGATTCGCTGTGCATTGCGCGCGGAATCGCGCAATACGGTGCCGTCGAGATCAACGTCATCCACGGTTGCCGCGCCGACGAGATCGTGGAGAGGCTCGGATACAGCTACGGCGATTCGGTCGTGCAGCACGACGATCTCGTCACTGTCGCGGACCGACACCAACCCCTTGCCAACGGAGCACACGATGACCGATTCCGTTCGTGACCTTGCGTTGAAATGCAAACAGGCAGCCGTGGCGATCGCCGACCTCGGCACCCGGGACAAGAACGCCCTGCTGAATGCGATGGCCGACATGCTGGAGGCACAGCGGGACAGGGTGCTCGCGGCCAACGCCGAAGACCTGCGGGCCGCCCGCGAAAAGGGCATCGGCGAGGCGATGCTCGACCGCTTGGCGCTGGACGAAGCGCGCGTTCACGGCATCGCCGACGCGCTGCGTTACGTTGCCACGCTGCCCGATCCCGTGGGCCGGGTCACGCAGCACGAAACCTCGGCAAAAGGCTTCACGATCGACCGCGTGCGCGTGCCGCTGGGCGTGATCGCGATGATCTACGAGGCACGTCCCAACGTCACCGCCGATGCCGCCGCGTTGTGTCTCAAAGCCGGCAACGGGGTGATCCTGCGTGGCGGGTCGGAAGCGGTGCGCTCCAACCAGGCCATCGCCGCGTGCCTGCACCAGGCCCTGCGCGACGCCGGCCTGCCCGAGCACGCCGTGGTGTTGCTCGGAGACTTGAGCCGCGATGCCATGATGGAGTTGATGCAACTCAACGACATCGTCGATCTCCTGATCCCGCGCGGCGGCGAAGGGCTGATCCGCTTTGTCACCGAACATGCGCGGGTGCCGGTCATCAAGCACTACAAGGGCGTGTGCCACTTGTATGTCGATGCAGATGCCGACCTGGACCAGGCGATCGACATCGCCGTGGACGGCAAATGTTCGCGCCCGTCAGCGTGCAACTCGCTGGAAAACCTGCTGGTGCACGTTGACGTCGCCGGGGCCTTCCTGCCGCGGGTGGCGAAGGCGCTGCGCGTGCGCGGCGTGGAACTGCGCGGCGATGAGCGCTCGCGTCGCATCGTCCCGGACATGCAAACCGCGACCGACGAAGACTTCGACACCGAGTTCCTGGCGCTGATCCTGGCCGTGCGCGTGGTCGATGGCGTGGACGAGGCCATCGCGCACATCCGCCAGTACGGTTCCGACCATACCGAAGTCATCGCGACCCGCGACGAAGCCGTAGCCGAGCGCTTCGTGCATGCGCTGCGCGCGGCGGTCGTCATGGTCAATACGTCGTCGCGCTTCAGCGACGGGGGTGAACTTGGCCTGGGTGCGGAAATCGGTATCTCCACCACGCGCCTGCACGCCTACGGCCCGATGGGCGCCGATGCGCTGACCATCGAGCGCTTCGTGCTGCGCGGCCATGGCGAAGTGCGCCATCCCGAAAGCCGCAGCGCGGCCTGAATCAGCGAGCGAAGCGCGAACGCGGGAGACGGCGGCATGCGCGAGCGGCACGAAAAAGCCCGCGCATGGCGGGCTTGAAAAAATCCAGAACTGGCGGAGCGGACGGGACTCGAACCCGCGACCTCCGGCGTGACAGGCCAGCATTCTAACCAGCTGAACTACCGCTCCGTTGTCCTGAAAACCTGAGTTTTGGCGTCGCGGAACAACCGATGCATCCGCCCGCGGTGTGTTGCATGTTGCGAGCCACACATTGTACTTGCATCACCACGTGCCATGGCAACCGCCATGGCGTCCCCACGGGGATTCGAACCCCGGTCGCCACCGTGAAAGGGTGGTGTCCTAGGCCTCTAGACGATGGGGACGAAAGACCGTGGAAAAGCGACTCGATTGGTGGAGCCAGCCGGGATCGAACCGGCGACCTCTACAATGCCATTGTAGCGCTCTCCCAGCTGAGCTATGGCCCCGAACCGAGCGTGTTCCGCGCCGGGAATGCGGGAAATCTAACGCGACGGA
>JBOHYO010000169.1:0-8196 GCA_050737935.1 Rhodanobacteraceae bacterium | reverse complement strand
AGGGACTGGTGGTCCGTGATGGAAAACTGCTCCGGAATGCCTGTCGACGCGATGTGCCACCCGGTTGGCGCCGACCCGCGAATGTCGCCCGTTACCTCGACAACGCGCTCTCGGACCTGGTGCCGGGCATCGAGCGGCTATCGCCATGCTGAACAAAATCCTGCCCAAGCTCAAACCCCTTCTGAAGCCTCAGGTGATCCTCCCCACGTTGCTGGCAGCCGCACTGCTGGTATTTGCCTTCAACCTCGGCGACTTGGGCAAGGTGATGTCGCGGTTGAGAACCCTGCCGCTGCACGTAGTCGGGATCTCGCTCGGCTGCGCGGCGATGTATCTCGGTTGCAAGGCGGTGCAACTCAGGTTGATGCTGACGCGCGTCGGCGTTTCCATCCCGCCACGGTCGTTCTGGCTTGCATTCGCAGTCGGCGAAACGACGGTGACGCTGCCGCTCGGGCTTTTTTCGCAGAACTGGGTGCTGTCCGCCTCCCGCCGTGTCCACGTAGGCCGCAGCTCCGCGGCGACCGTGATGATGTTGCTGGTCGAGATCGCAGTGGTATTCCTGTTCCTGGCGGTCATTGGGGTGCCTGGCTGGAACGAGGTGCGCTGGGTCGCCGTGGCCATACTGGTGCTGTTCGTGGCGTTCGTGGCGGGCGCACTGCTGTTCGAAGACAAGGCGCGCGAACGGGCCGGCCGTGTGCGCCGGGAATGGCTGAAAAAGATCGCCAAGGGCGGCGTCGAAATGCTCGACGGCTTGCGCAAGCTGTGCACGCCGGCGACGATCGGGATCAGCCTGGTGCTGGCCGCCGTGTACCTGGGAGCGCTGACAACGGCGTTCTGGCAGATTGGGCGCGGCATGCATGTACAGCATCTCGATTATCTCGACGCCTCCACGATCTACATGTTCTCGCTGGCCGTGATCCTGATTGGCGCGGGCCTTGTCAGCCAGATCGGCACCGTCGACCTGCTCGGCATGGTCGTGGCGCGGGCGTTCGGCATCGGCTATACCGACGGGCTCGCGATGATGCTGGGATTCCGGATCGTGTGGACCGGCTCCATCTGGATCCTGTGCCTGCCGATCGTCGCCGCCACATGGCGGGAGATGCCATCCCACGGCAAGCGCAAATCAGGTGACGGTGGCAAGCAAGAGTCCGGTTGAGGGGCTTGTTGCCTAGCCTAGCCGTGGCGCGAACGTCGTCGGCGCGTCCGTGCCACCGTCTTCGGATCGCTGGCACGACGGATGCGCATGGGCACCGCATCGCGCCACCTGCGCCTCCCAAGGGCGCCGCCGATCAGTGCGAGGCCGAGGCACATGAGGCCGAATGCTCCCGGTTCCGGCACGCCCACGGCTCCCCCACTGTCACCCGCGCCGCCGGACGGGCCGCTCAATGCGAGCTGCAAGCCGCGACCTCCATTGATCTCGTCGAGCGTGCACTCGAAGCCTGGCATCAGGCCGTAACACCTGAAATTCACGTCGTCCAGGTAGGAGAACGCCGATGCGCTGAAAAAATCGAAGGTATCGCCATCACGCTGGCTCGTGTTGTTGCCGAGGTAGAAATCGAACCACGTGGAACCGAGCCGGATGGCGAACGGGTCGAATATCACCCCGAAACGGGAGACAAGGGTATCGAAGCTCGTCAGGCTGTCGACATCCAGATGCATCGAACCATAAAGCTCGACGGCCGGCGCGTCGATGATAAAGCTGCCGATATCCCCAGGCTCTTCGCCGGGACTCAGCACCGCGCCCTCACCCAGATGCAAGAAGGTGGCGGACGTGACATGGCCGCTGCCGGCCAGCGTGCCGCCGTCGATGCGGATCAGGCCCTGCGAAAGCTCGCCATGGAGGGCCGTGCTGCCGGCCGTTTGCGCAAAGGTCCCGGAACCGTGAATCGCGCCCGTCGACACCAGCGTGCCGGCATTCACAAACTCCGCGTCATTGCGGAGCGTGCCGGCATTGTCGAAGTGCCCGGACTCCCCGTTGTCGAATAGACCATGATTTGTCAGCGTGCCGTTGGGTGCATTGGTCAGCGTTCCAAAGTTGTCGAGCGTGCCGCTCTGGACCTTCAGTGCTCCATGATTGGTCAGCGTACCGCCTGCCTTGTTCGTCAGCGTTCCCTTGTTCGCCAGCGAGCTGTAGTTCGTCAGCGTACCGCCCGCCTCGTTCGTCAACCTGACCAAATTCGACAGCGAGCCATAGTTGGCGAGTGTCCCGCCAAACTCGTTCGTCAGTGTGCCTGTGTTCGACAGCGATCCGACGTTGGTCAGTGTGCCGTCGTACTGGTTCTTCAGCGAACCGAAATTGGCAAGATCACCCGCATTGATGATTGTCCCCAGGAGATTGGTCACTGTGGAAAAAGTTGTCAGCGTGCCAAAGTTTTGTACCGTGGCGTCCACGTTTTCCAACGAACCAATGCTTTCAAGATCCCCATGGTTGATCAATTGGGCGCCAGTGAGATTTTCCAGCGTGCCGTAGCTCTGCAGGTTGCCAGAATTGGCCAACACGCCATGATTGATGATGGTGCCGTAGCTGGCCATCTGACCGAAATTTTCGACTGCTCCGCCCTGGTTCACGACCGTACCGTAGTTCGTCAGCGCACCGTAGCTGCCATTGATCAACGTACCGTAGTTGGAGAATGTGCCGTCGTTGAGCATTTCCGCGGATCCGTATCGTCCGCCAGTATTTAGCAGCGTGCCGAAATTCTGCACGCTGCCTTCGTTGATCATTTGGGCGTATTGGGAGTTCCTGAGCGTGCCGCTTTCCGCGTTCACGAAAATGCCGCCGGCGTGATTGATTAGCCTGAATTCGTTCACCAGCGCGCCGGCACTCGTCAGCGAGCCGGGCGAATAAATATCCATCGTGGTGAAGTAGCAGACGGTGCCAGGGGCCGTACTCCTGTCATCATGGATACTGATCGACCCAATTGGACTGCAGTCCATTGGCGCGGCAGCTTGTCCCGGCGCAACGTACAGGCCCATGCCGCAGACGCAGACCGCGATTGCCAAGCGGAGGGCGCCGCGCCGGACGCGACGTTGGGTTATGAGAGTCCTCCGTTGATGGTCGTCGGCTTTCATCACTGCTCCCCATTGCGGTTTTTCGACGCGCCGAAGCACGAACCGATACCCCCACACGAACAGACGTCGGTACCAGGGGCGCGAACCTTCCAGCGCTGCGCCGTCGGGCGGCCCACGGCCAGCCTTGGGCAAGCTGGCTTAATTGGAAGCACAGTTCGTACCAAGCGATTAAAACATTTGCAATCAATAGGTTGCAAACACTAACCGAATCTCATGCGCGCAAAGCGTAAAGTCTGCCGACAATCAGGCGGAATACTCGGGGCCCATGCCTCAGCCGATCGCCGCCAGGAAGTTTCCAACGGACGCCGTGGTGTCCATTCGCGGGATGCCATTGGCGGCACGTGCGCGTTCGAGATCGCGCGGGATATCCAGGTGCTTCTGTTCCACCGACCATACGTGCCCACGTTCGCGATGGAAGCGGGCGAGATATTCCTGTTCGCTTTGGCCAGGCGTCGCGACGAACAGCGCCCGCCGGCCCAGCCCGGCGAGTTCCATCAAGGTGGTGTAGCCCGATCGGGTCATCACCAGCTTCGCGCGGTTGAGCATCTCGGCCTGGCGTTCGCGATTGAGGTAGCCGTGCACCGTCGCACCCGCAATTTCCCGGCGTTCGCCATCGTTCTTCGGCCGGCCGAGGGTCACCACGATCTTGCCGGACAGCCGCGGCAGCGCCGCGAGCACCAGGTCCTCCAGCAACCCGCGTTGCGGTTCGATACCCGAAACCGAGAAGAACACGTCGATGTCCTGCTCGACATCCATGCGCGGCACGCTCGACAAGGGCCCGATGTGCACCAGCCGCCCCTCGCCCCAATCGAAATCCGGATCGTGCCCCAGCCAGCCCGACAGGCCGCCGTTGTCCGCGACATCCGGAATCAGGATCTTGGTGAATCCTTTCAGCAGATCGCGCTGGCCCCATTCGGTGACGCGCTCGGTGAAGCGGCTGAAGAACGGCACGACCTGGTGGATCGAATGGAATATGCAGTAACTCGGGACCTCGCTCGACCAGACGCCGAAGCGGCTGTCCGACACCACGCAATCGAAATGTCTTTCAGCGACCAGTTTTTCGGTAACCCGGTGCTCGCGCCGATAGCCGGCGAGCACCCACGGCATCGCCGCGGTCATGCGCAGGTAAAACACCACGGGATAGCGGCTGAACGGGGCCGGCGTGTCACGGAACGGGAAGTACTCGCAGGCGTCGCCGAGTTCCGACTGCAGCAGGCTCATCCCGGCACCCGGCTGCATCAGGATCGTCACCTCGTCGCCGCGCTCGAGCAACGCCTGGATCAGGCCGAGGCTGCGCGTCGCATGGCCGAGTCCCCAGTGGTAGACGCCGTACAGGATTCGTCGCCCCATCCAGAATTCCTTTGCCGCGCCGGCGAAACCGTGATGCAGCATGCTGGCATGCAAAACGTGTATGTCGCGCGAATGCTGGCCTCATTGCGGCGCAAAAGGGAAACTGGCGACCCCGACACGATTCGAACGTGTGACCTTCCCCTTAGGAGGGGGACGCTCTATCCAACTGAGCTACGGGGCCGTACTTCCAGCGGTTTTGTCGCCCAAGGATACTTCGCCTTCGACCAAACCTAAATGGAGCCGCCTTGTCCTTTGACTGATCCCGGAATACCCGTGTCAAGCATCACAGGAAAGCCACTGGGTTCCGGTTTGCGCCGGAATGACGACAAAAGGATTTGATCAGACGTTCCTCAGCGCGTCACCTTGTGCTTCGCCATGTAGCGCAGGTAATCCAGCACTGCGTCCAGATCGGCGTCGGACAGGGTCTCGGCGGGAAACGGGGGCATCTGCGCTTGCGGCCAGCGTCGCAGCGATTGGGGGTTGCGGATGAAGGCGCGCAACAGGTCTGCACGCAGATATTCGGTCGGGCTGTACGGGATGTTCAGGTCCGGCCCGAGTCTGGAATCGCCCTCGCCATTCAGGGTGTGGCAGGCAAAGCAGGTGCGTTTGAACACCGCGAAACCCCGGCGCACCGGACCGTCCGGCGGCAGGCTCGAATCCGGAACGACCGCGGGGAAACGCGCATCGACCCCACGCAACGCGCGGATGGACGTGAGTTCGAAGGGCCATTGCTCGGTGCCGACATGCGCTGCCTGCGGATCGGCCCACACCAGATAGAAGGGACCCGCCCCGTTCGGTTTCCCGGCCAGCGCGGGCCATGGCTGCGCCGGGTCCTCCACCGCAATCCAGGGCGTCGACCCCTGCTTGTTGAGGATCAGGTCGGCGGGAATTTCCGCTACAAACCCATCGCTCGCGACGAACTGCAGATGTTGGCCGCGTTGCAGTCCCGGCAGTAGCGACAGCAACGGCACCGCGCGATAGTGCATGGCGCGATGAAAGGCCACATCGTCGGGAATCGTCACGGGGACCGCTCGCTTCAGCAATTCCGCGGTGTCGAAGACCGTGACACCGTGGCCGAGGTCGACATGCAGTTCGGCCGCGTACGCCGGCATCAACAGGCACAGGCCAAGCAGGCAGTAACCCAGGAATCGTTTCATGGGAACTCCGCGCCGATGGATGACACGAGCGCAAGACACGGACAGCCGCGCCGCAGTGTACGGATTCAATGCTGGCGTGCGGACAACGCCCGATCGAGTCCGGCGAGAAACGTATCGACGGTGGCAGTGTACGTGGACGGCGCGCCGAGTTCGGCATTGATTTCACGGTGACGCAGATCCTCGGGCAACACCACGACGCGTGATTCGAATCCCCGTGCCTTGGCCGCGAAGAACACACCGCCAAGAACGGCGCGATCTTGTCCTTCAACTGCAGCGTCGGTGAAGCAGCGATCCAGCCGGCCCGATCCCCACCGAAAGCCTCGTCGTACAGGCGCAGGTGCCGCCCCTGCATGATCGTCACCACGTTGAATGCGGCACTGTCCAGCGCCACGGTGCCCAGCCATGGCCGCGCACCCTGCGAAGTCGCAAGCACGGGATCGGCGCTGATCAACGACACCAGGTGCGCGCCCGCGGAATGCCCCATCAACACGAACTTCGCCGGGTCGCCTCCCCACCGCGGCGCATCACGCTGTGCCGTCACCAGTGCCTTGGCCACCTCGCGCGCCTGATCGATCGGCGGCGTCGGCAGCAACGGGTAATCGACCGAAACCACGATGATGCCACGTGGCACCCAATGCGCCACCTTGTTCTGCACCACACCGCGCGCAGACTTGTCGCCGCGCCGCCAGCCGCCGCCATGCACCATGAAAATCACCGGTGCGTTGTCGGCGTGCGCGGGCGCATAGACGTCGAAGGTATCCAGGCGACCGTCGCCATAGCGGACGTCGTGGATGATGCGGATGCCGGCAGGCAGCGCGGCGGGATCGACCTTGCGTGCATCGACCTGTCCGATGTCCACGCGGGCAGCGCCGCGCTGCCGCGGATGCAGGCCTTGCGCGAACGCCACGCCCGTCGCCAGCAGCAGCGCGAACGCGATGACGCGTACGTGAAATTGGCTCATCATGGAACAGGAAACGCCGACCGCGCGCAATGGCTGACGTGGGCTTCGAAACGCCGCGCTGCTACAATTGTCGATTGTCTACGTGATCCACGCACGATACGCCTGCAGGAGCCTCCATGTCCCACCCGATCCTCTCCGCGCTCGGCTTCGCCGACACCAATTCAGGCACTTTCCTCGGCAATGGCGAGTGGTCGAAAACCACTGACGCCGGCGTGCTGGAACCGGTGAATCCGGCGACCGGCGAAACGTTGGCGAAGGTCAATGCGACCAGCGGCGCCGATTACGAAACGGTCATCGCGAATGCCGCCAAGGCGTTCGAGGGATGGCGCAAGACGCCCGCGCCGCAGCGCGGCGAGGCGGTCCGCCTGTGCGCGCAGGCACTGCGCGAACACAAGGACGCGCTGGGTTCGCTGGTCGCTCTGGAGATGGGCAAGATCAAGCCCGAGGGCGACGGCGAAGTGCAGGAGATGATCGACATCGCCGACTTCGCGGTCGGCCAGTCGCGGATGCTGTACGGCAACGCGATGCATTCCGAGCGCCCCGGCCACCGGATGTACGAGCAGTGGCACCCGCTCGGGCTGGTGGGCATCATCAGCGCGTTCAATTTTCCGGTCGCGGTGTGGAGCTGGAATGCCTTTATCGCCGCCGCCTGCGGCGATGTGTGCATCTGGAAGCCGTCGCCGAAGACGCCGCTATCGGCGATCGCGAGCGTCCGCATCTGCAACGAGGCACTGAAGGCCGGCGGGTTCCCGGAGATCTTCTACCTCATCAACGACGCCGGCAACGAGCTCGCGCAAAAGTTCGTCGACGACAAGCGCATCGCGCTGATCAGCTTCACCGGCTCGACCAAGGTCGGTCGCCACGTCGGCGAACGGGTGGCCGCACGGATGGGCCGCTCGCTGCTCGAACTCGGCGGCAACAATGCGATCATCCTGGATCGCTCCGCCGACCTGAAGCTCGCGATCCCCGCGATCGTGTTCGGCGCGGTTGGTACTGCCGGGCAACGCTGCACCAGCACCCGCCGGCTGTTCGTGCACGAGTCGATCATCGACGACGTGCTGGACAAGCTGCGCCACGCCTACCAGCAGGTCGAGAAGAAAATCGGCGACCCGACCGACCCGCATACCCTGATGGGACCGCTCAACAGCAAGCCGGCGGTCGAGCAGTTCGCCAATGCGGTGAAAACCGCCAAGGCCAGCGGCGCGCGGATCGTCAGCGGCGGTTCGGTGCTCGAGCGCAAGGGCAACTTCGTCGAGCCGACGATCATCACCGGCGTGAAGAGTTCCGACGAGATCGTGCAGACCGAGACCTTCGGGCCGATCCTGTACGTGATGCCGTTCAAGACGCTCGACGAAGCGATCGCGATGCAGAACGACGTGCCGCAGGGGCTCTCCAGCGCAATCTTCACCTAGAACCTGAAGGTCGCCGAGCAGTACCTTTCGGCGAAGGGTTCCGATTGCGGCATCGCCAACGTCAACATCGGCACCTCCGGCGCCGAGATCGGTGGAGCCTTCGGCGGAGAGAAGGAAACCGGCGGCGGCCGCGAGTCCGGTTCGGACGCGTGGAAGGCCTACATGCGCCGCCAGACCAACACCATCAACTGGTCGGACGCGCTGCCGCTGGCGCAAGGCATCAAGTTCGATATTTGACGGGACTCGGATT
>JBOHYO010000168.1:0-9954 GCA_050737935.1 Rhodanobacteraceae bacterium | reverse complement strand
CGGCAGTACGCGTACGACCACGCTGCGAACAGGGCGCCCGGTTTGCAGACCCGCCGGACTTCCGGGACGAAGGCATCCAGGTCGAACCAGTGCAGCGCCTGTGCCACCGTGACTGCATCGGCGGACTGTCCGGCGAGCGAAGTGTGTTCGGCGGGCTCGGCACGGTATTCCACCCGCGGATCGGCAACGGCCTGGCCGATCTGTCGTTCGCTGGGATCGGTCGCGGCTACCCGCTCGAAATGCCGCGCCAGTGCGACGCTCGCCTGACCGTTGCCGCAACCAGCATCCCACACGCATCCGCGTGCGGGCGCCTCGCCGGCGATCCATGCGAACAGCGCGTCCGGGTAGTGCGGGCGCGCTTTCGCGTACAGATCGGAATGGCCGGAGAAGTGATCCTTGAAACTCATCGCGGCGCGCTTCTTGGGACATCGGGTCGGCGCTGCCGCGCCGGCACCGGATCCTGGATTCGGAATGCCTCGGGCTGAAGGCTATCCAGCGCGTGCTCGCCGATCCGGATGCGGACCAGCCGCAACGTCGGCAATCCGACCGCGGCGGTCATCCGGCGCACCTGGCGGTTGCGGCCTTCGCGGATCGTCAGTTCCAGCCACGCGTCAGGGACCGATTTGCGGAACCGCACGGGCGGCTCGCGCGGCCGCAGCCAATCCGGCGTACCCGCCAGCATGCGTGCCTGTGCCGGGCGCGTGATGCCGTCGTTCAATACGATGCCCGCGCGCAGCTTGTGCAAGGCCTCCTCGTCCGGCCGTCCTTCGACCTGCACCAGATAGGTCTTGGGCGACGCGTAGCGCGGATCGGTGATGCGGTGCGCCAGGACGCCGTCGTCGGTCAGCAACAGCAAGCCTTCCGAATCGCGGTCGAGGCGGCCGGCGGGGTACACGCCGGGCGGCAGCCCGAACTCCGCCAGGGTTCGCCGTGGCGGATCGCTGCGGTCGGTGAACTGGCAAAGCACGTCGAACGGTTTGTTGAACAGCACGAGCATCGCGATTCCTGCGGCCGCGTCAGCGCACCGATCCCGCGGACGCGGGCGCAACGCTGGTGGCGGGCGCTGCTTCGCCCGGAGCCTCGTCGTCTGGCGAGGCGATTGTGTATCCGCGTGCCCGCAGCGCCGCAAGGTAGCCGTCGGAATCGAGCAGCTCGGGCATCGGCAACACCGCGAAGCTCTGCGCATTCGCGGCGAGCGCACCCTCGGCGGCGCCCAGCCAATGGGCTTCGATCTCAACCGGCAAGTTCTCGATGCCGAGCGATTTCGCAAAACCCGCGCCGGTGATCGCCGACTTGCAGGTGTCGCGATAGGCGCTCTCCCGAACCCGGCGCAGGGTTGCGATATCGCCAGTGGCCCAGGCGTTGGCGCGGGCACGCACGTCCGGAATCTCCTTTTCCACCAAGTCCAGTACCAGCCCGAGGCACGCGATGCCGTCGGGCCCGGCCGCGACGAAAGCCTTGACCGCCTGGTGCGGGTGGCGGATCTCCAGCGTGGTCCGGGTGTCGACCCGCGCGACGCCGTGCTGTTTGGCCAGCGCTTCGATGGCGTCCCTGATTTCGCCATCCCCGCGCAAGTTGTTCGCCTTCAGCGCCTTCTTCATCAATTTGGCGGCCGCAATGATCGGGCGATAGCGCTCCACCGAATAATCGTCGCCGAAATAACGCTCCCGCGCGTAATACCAGCGCGCGTAGATCGCGGGGGGCAGGACGTCGTGCAAGGTCTTGCCGTCCGGATTCCGCTGCGCGCGGTACACCGGAAGCAGCAGGAACAACTTGCCGAACCAGTTGCTGTCGACCTTCAGCTTGACGCCCGGTGACTCCAGCACGGCCTGCGAGCCGGCAATGGCCTGCGCGACCTGTGCCGAGCGCCACTCGATGCCGGCGGGCAGCGTCGGCACCACCCCCAGAACCCACATCACGTGGTCGCCGCGGCTGACCTTCCAGAGTCCCGGACCCGGCACCACGCCGGTCACGTTGATGGCCTGGAGCGTCGTGATCGAGGATGCCGGCGCGGGCGGCGCGCTTGCGCTCGCAGTCGGTGCGGGCACGCTGTCCGGCGGCTGCGCCATCACCGCGGTGCAGGCGAACAGCAGCAGGAAGGCGGCAGGAACATGGAACAGGCTGCAAGGATTTCCCCACAGCGGGCGGGTTCCGCGGCGCCGGAAGGACAGGCACGCCGCCCTCATGGCAGCAACACGAAATGCGTGATTGCGCGCGCGACCTCGTGCGGCTTTTCCATGATCGACATGTGCCCGCAGCCACGCAATTCGGTGATGCCGATATCGGGCGAATGGGTGAGACCCTTGCGAATGGCATCGAGTGCGGACGGGTCGATGATCGCATCCTGCATGCACCAGATCGCGAGCGTGGGCGCGGTGATGTCGGCGAGTTTCGGCTCGAGGGCGAACCGCGCGTCGGGCGCGGTGATCGCGCGCATCACCTTGTCGCGGAAGCCGCGGTTTTGCTTGGATCGCTCGACGAATACATCC
Source organism: Rhodanobacteraceae bacterium (assembly GCA_050737935.1). Lineage (GTDB taxonomy): Bacteria > Pseudomonadota > Gammaproteobacteria > Xanthomonadales > Rhodanobacteraceae > 66-474. The sequence continues at coordinate 7,465 of JBOHYO010000168.1, read as the reverse complement.
TGGATCCGCGGCGGCACCGAAGGCGGCTTGGCGAACAGAAGGCTCTCCAGATGCTGGAATCCGGCACGATCATCGATGTCGAACGGGCTCCTGCCGGCTTCCAGCTCGCGCACGAATGCGCTCTTCTTGAACCGCACGCCGGCGCTGTCGATCAGTATCAGCGCGGCGACGTCCTTCGGGTATTTCGCAGCGTACAGGCCCGCGATGGCGCCGCCCATCGAATGGCCGGCCAGCGCGACCTCCCCGAGGTGCAGACCTTCGACGAAACCGTGCAGCCGATCCACCTGCGCGGCGTAACCGTAGTCGACGTTCGGCAGGCGCGTCGAGGCGCCCCAGCCGGGCAGATCGGGGATGATCACGCGGAAGTTGCCGGTGAGATAGCGGGCCGCCAGCAGCCAATCGGCGTATGAACCGCCGTAGCCATGCAGCAACACCAGTGGCGGGCCGTCCTTTTTGCCGCCCGCGAGATAGACCCAGCGGGTGTCACCGACCTGCAGCGTCTCCTCATGCAGCCCGTCGCGCCACTTCTGCCATGCGATCGCGCCATCCAGCACCACGCGCGGCGCGATCAGGTACACGGCAAGCGCCGCCACCGCCAGCCCGATGACCACGATGCCGAGGATCTTGAGGCGCCGTGCGGCGCGCGCGAGTACCACGTTGCGTGCGGGGTCCTTCGCCATCCGCGATCAGGCCCCGCCAGTGCCGGTCCGGTCCCTGTTCTCGCCCGCGCGGGTCTTCTCGAACAGCCGCTCGACTGCCATCCGCGTCAATGGGTGGTAGCCGTCCTTGGCGCCTGCGTAGACCTGCTCGGCATACGCGAAACCATCGGGCGTTTTCACGAACGCCTTGTACAACGGCATGGTCAGGTAGAGCCGCCCGATCCGCGTCATGTGCTCGGCGGCCGCCGGCCACACGGCCTTGTCGCCGGCCTGGATCGCATGCACGTACCAACGCATGCCGATTTCGGCATTGGGCGTGCCGGTGAGGTGCCACGCGGCATCCAGCGCCTGCATCCTGTCGAGCGGCGGTTGGTCGGGCAGGCGATCGAGGAAGTACATCCACTCCTGTGTGTTCCACGACTTCGCGTCGAGTTTGTCCGCGGCAAGCTTTCCGTCGAGGAATTCCGAACGCTCCTTGTCGATCGCGTCGAACCGCGGCGAGTCGGGGATCGGCGCGTCTTTGGGGATCCCGGTGCCGTACACCCATTCCTTGACCTCGTCCCAACTCATCTTGCCGGGGTATTTCTCGATCAGGTTGGGTTTCAGGTACGCCAACATCTGTTCGGTGGTGATGCTGTGCCAGGCAAAGTGGTTGAAATACCCTTCCAGATAATCGTCGAAATCGTGGCGTCCGAATTTCGCCTCGAGCGTGCGCATGAACCAGGAGCCCTTGTCGTAGGCGACATCGGAGAGCTCATCGTCGGCCTCGATCTTGCGCGGTTCGGGCGCGAGGCGCTGCGCGTTCTCCGGCATCTTGCCGATGGTTTTTTCGAGGTTGCGGATCGCGAGCAGGGTTTCCTCGTTCGCCTGGCGCTTGCCGTATAGCGCCTCGGTGATGCGGCCCTGCACGTAGGTCGTGATGCCCTCATTGAGCCAGATGTCGCGCCACGACGCGGCGGTCACCAGGTTGCCCGACCACGAGTGCGCGAGTTCGTGTGCCACCAGCGAAACCAGCGACTTGTCGCCCACCAGCACCGTCGGCGTCGCGAACGTCATGTTGGGGTTTTCCATGCCGCCGTAGGGGAACGAGGGCGGCAGCACCAGGATGTCGTAGCGGCCCCAGCGATATGGGCCATACAACGCCTCCGCGGCGTCGATCATCTTCTCGGTGTCCTCGAATTCGTGCGCCGCCTTGTCGACCACCGACGGCTCCGCATACACCGCGCTGCGCGGCCCGGTCTCGCGAACAGCGAGGTCGCCGGCCGCGATCGCCATCAGGTAGGACGGCACCGGATGCGTCTGGGTGAAGTCGAACGAGCCATCCAGCGGATGCTTCGGATCGTTCGGCGCACTCATCACCACCCGCAGATCCTTCGGTGCGCTGACGTGCGCGTGCCAGGTGAAGCGAACGTAGGGCGAATCCTGCAGCGGGATCCACGAACGTGCGTGCACCGATTCGGATTGCGAGAACAGGAACGGGTGATGCTTGTCCGCGGTCTGCGCAGGATCGAGCCACTGCAGGCCCGAGGCGTTCGGCGAAGTCTTGTATGCGATCCGTATTTCCCCGGGATGTTTCGACGCCTCGATCGTGAGCTTCGACCCCATCGCCTTGACCGGCTCGGCCAGCTTGAACGGCAGGGTATGCGCGTGGCCCTGCCCATCCAGCGCTTCCACGGAGGCGATCCGGAGCGCGCTGGTGTCCAGCACCAACTCCTGCGCCTCCGGATTCTTCCAGTCGAGCGCCAACGTTGCGACGCCATCGAGCTGCTTGTCCGCGAAATCGACCTTGAGGTCCAGGTCCAGATGCTTGATGACCACGTCCTGCGGCTGCGAATACGAATGCGGGTCGGCGGCTTGCGCGGCGACCGGCAGCACGAACGCGCCGAGGGCGAGGGTGGAAAGAAGGCGCATGGCGGCGCTCCTGTCGATCGCGGAAACGGCCAGTATGCCATCCGTCCGCGGCATCTGCGCATGCGGCAGGCAGGATCATGGACCCGCTTGCGGCGTAGAATCGGGCGCTTCGCCGCGCGGGAGCCACCGCAATGTTCACCCTGTACGTCGCCAACAAGAATTATTCCTCGTGGTCGCTGCGCCCGTGGGTGCTGCTGCGCGAGCGCGGCATTGCGTTCAAGGAGGAACTGGCGCAGTTCGAAACCGGCTCGAGTTGGAATTCCTTCCGCAAGTTTTCGCCCAGCGGCAAGGTGCCGTGCCTCGTTGACGAGGGCACCGTGGTATGGGACTCGCTGGCGATCGTTGAATACGTCGCCGAAAGCCATCCGGGCGTCTGGCCGCAGGACACGGAGGCGCGCGCGTTCGCGCGTTCGGCGGCCGCGGAAATGCACTCCGGATTTCCCGCGTTGCGCGAGCAGTGCACGATGAACTGCGGCATCCGTGTAAAGCTGCACCGGATCGACGAATCGCTGTCGCGCGACCTGGCGCGCGTGGATGAACTGTGGAACGAGGGCATCCGGCGCTTCGCTGGTCCGTTCCTCGCCGGCGCCGAATTCACCGCGGCCGATGCGTTCTACGCACCGGTTGCCTTCCGGATCCAGACCTACTCGCCGCCGCTCGATGTCGCCGCGAACGCCTATGCGCGACGCCTGCTGGCACTGCCATCGATGCGGGACTGGTACGCGTCCGCGCTCGCGGAAACCTGGCGCGACGCCGCCCACGAAGCCGAGGTGGCGAACTGGGGCACGATTACCGAGGATCTTCGAGCCGCCTGAGCGCAGCGGATTCGCACGATTCGAGTAACCTGTGGCGCGAGGTCGCTGCAGCGCCTGCCCCTCACCCAGCGCTACGCGCTCGGCCTGCGTTTGAAGGCTGGGATTCGAACGGTGACTGCCCTGCTGCCAGTCCCCAACCTGCTGGTCCCCGGTCCCTGGTCCCCGACATGTCACGGCAGATCGCCCGCGCTGCGCGGGTCTTCGCTGTAAGGGTGCATCGTCCCGAGGAAGCCGGGCTGCGCCTGCACCCGTGCGATCCAGGCGCGAAAATGGGGATATGGATCCAGCGTGATCCCTGCTTCTTCCGTGCGGCTGGCGTACGCGAACACCGACATGTCGGCGATGCTGTAATGGTCGTTGGCGAGGAACGACCGCATGGCGAGTTCGCGTTCCAGGATCCCGAGCGTGCGCAGCGCGCCCGCGCGTTTCATCTCGACCAGCGCCGGCGGACGCTGCGCCAATTTGCCGGTGAGGGTCCAGTAACGCAATGAGCCGATCACCGATTCCACGCGTTCCTGTTCGAAGTGCAGCCACTGCTGGACCTTCGCGCGCTCGAACGCATCGGAGGGAAGGTATGGCGTGCCGTCCGCGAGATAGGTGAGGATCGCGTTGGATTCCCCCAGCGTGCGTCCGTCATCCAGCCGGATCGCGGGCACCGTGCCGGTGGAACTGACGGCGAGATATCCGTCGCTGCGTCCTTCGCCTTCGAAGATGCTCACGATCTCGGTGCGGTAGGGGCGCTTGAGGTGGTGGAGCAGCAGGCGCACCTTCCAGCCATTCTGCGAAGGCAGGTAGTCGTACAGCGTAAGCATTGCGGCGCTCCGTCGTCGAAAGCACGCAGATTGTCGACACGTGCGATGGCGCGCCATCCGTTTTCTGCGCAAGAACCAATCAGGTAAAACGGTCTGCGAACCGGTCGGTCGCTTCGACCAGCTTGTCGACGATCGCCGGCTCCGAGGCCGCGTGTCCCGACAGCACGACGTGGAACGCCGCCTCGGGCCACGCCTGGTGCAGGTCGAACGCATTCTTCGCCGGACAAATGATGTCGTAGCGCCCGTGCACGATCGTCGCGGGGATGTTGCGGATCCTTCCCATATCGCGCAGCAATTGATCCGGCTCCAGGAACGTGTGGTTGCGGAAATAGTGCGCCTCGATCCGCGCCAGGCTGACCGCGACTTCCGGCGCTGAGAATTCGGCTTCGGTCTCGGGGCTCTCGGCCAGCGTGAGCGCCGAGCCTTCCCACGAACCCCATGCACGCGCCGCGGCCACGCGCACGGAGTCGTCATCCGACGTCAGGCGCTTCCAGTACGCCTGCAACATTTGCCCACGTTCCTCGGGCGGGATCGCGGACGCGTACCGCTGCCACTTGTCGGGCAGGATCCGCGAAGCGCCGCCTTCCTCGTAGAACCAGCGGATTTCCTCCGGCCGGCCGAGGAAAATCCCGCGCAGCACCAGCGCGAGCACGCGATCCGGATGCGCCTCGGCGTAGGCGAGTGCAAGCGTCGAGCCCCACGACCCGCCGAACACCATCCAGCGTCCGATACCGAGGTGCTCGCGGATCTTCTCGATGTCGGCGACGAGATCCTGGGTGGTGTTGTCTTCGAGGTCCGCGAACGGCGTGGACTTGCCCGCACCACGCTGGTCGAACAGCACGATCCGCCAGCGCGCCGGATCGAAAAAGCGCCGGTGGTAACGCGCGAGCCCCGCGCCCGGACCGCCGTGCAGAAACACCACCGGCAGGCCGTCGGGATTGCCGCATTCCTCGATGTAAAGCGTGTGCCGATCACTGACCGGAAAGCGTTCGATGCGATAGGGCTCGATTTCCGGGTACAGCTCTCGCATGGTGTTTCGTCCCATACGTCTCAGACCCTATAGCTCGTCATTCCGGGGCCGCCCGCGCTCCTCGCGGGGGTAACCCGACTGCGGAGGCAGGACGCCGGAGCGAACATCGGCGCAGCCGATGGCCCGCAGGGCGAGCCGCAGGATGCGGTGAGTTTATCCAGCAACCCATCGACAGCTGGACTAACTCGCGCCATCCATGGCACTCGCCCTGCGGGCCGCCTTTGGCGTTCGCATTTGCAATCCTGCAAATGCAGTCGGATCGCGCCCGCTGCACGGGCTTGTCCGGAATGACGAAGTGATTTTGACGACCTCGCGCTACACCCTGTAACCGCGATGAATCGCGACGATGCCCGCCGAAAGGTTGCGCACCTCGACGTTGCGGAAGCCGACAGCTTCCATCATCGCCTTCAACGTCGCTTGGTCCGGGTGCCTGCGGATGGATTCGGCGAGGTAGCGATAACTCGCTTGATCGCGCGCGATCAGCTTGCCGATCCGCGGCAGCACCTGGAATGAATGGAAGTCGTACAGCGGTTTCAGCCAGTCCTGGTTGACCTTCGAGAACTCGAGGACCAGCACGCGACCGCCGGGCTTCAGCACTCGATGCATTTCCGCGAGCGCCTTGTCCTTGTCGGTGACGTTGCGCAGGCCGAACGCGATCGTCACCGCGTCGAAGGACTCGTCCGGGAACGGCAGTGCCTCGGCGTTCACCTGCGCGAACCGCAGGCCCTTGAGCAACCCGCGATCGAGCAGGCGGTCGCGCCCCGCGCGCAGCATCGCGGAGTTGATGTCGGCAACGACAATTTCGCCCTTGTCACCGACGCGCGGGAGCAGCAGCGCGGCGACATCGCCGGTGCCACCGGCAAGGTCGAGCACGCGGTCGCCTTTTCGGACGCCCGATGTCGCGACGAAGAACCGCTTCCACACGCGATGAATGCCGAACGACATCAGGTCGTTCATCACGTCGTACTTGCCGGCGACCGATGAAAACACCTCGCCGACCAGCTTCTGCTTTTCGGCGACGGGCACTTCCCGGTAACCGAAGTGGGTGGTGGCGCCGGAAGGTTGCGATTCGCTCATGCGAGCATGGTAGCGCGGCGCCAGCCGCGGGGTTTTTCGGATCGCTGCGCCGTGCTTTATCTCTGACCGAATCTTCACCCCCTCACCCAGCGCTGCGCGCTTGGCCTGCTGCCCCCTCTCCCCCAAACAAGAAGCCGTTTGGGGGAGAGGGGGCAGGCGCCTATGTCTTCCGCTTTCCCGAGTCCCGAGTCCCGAGTCCCGAGTCCCGAGTCCCGAGTCTTACTTCACTGGATTGCCATCCGCATCGATCACGTGCACTTCGCCGAGGTCCAATGCGCGCACCGGCTTCTCGATCTTCGAGAGGTCGCCCACGATCACCCAGGTCAGGCGATCCGGATGGATCACTTCCTTCGCCGCCGCATTGACCTTCGCATTCTTCTGCGCTTCGATGCGGCCCTTCAGGGTCTGCACATAGTCGTCCGGGCGATCGTACTTGACGATCCCCTCCATGGCGTTCAACACCGATTGCGCGGTTTCGTACTGGCCCGGCATCTTGCGGATGTCGTTGTCCTTGATCTTCTGGATCTCCTTGTCGGTAAGCGGCTTGTCGCCGACCACCGCACGCGCTTCCTTCAGCACTTCTTCCGCAGACGGCGCGGTCTTGTCGGTCTGCACCGGCGCGTACATCAGGAAGGGCCGCTGGCCGATCGCGCTGGGGCTGAAGCTGAAAGCGCCGTAGGCCCAGTGCTTGTCCTCGCGCAGGTTCATGTTGAGGCGCGAGGTGAAGGTGCCGCCGAACGCGCCGTTCATGGTGCCGATCTCGAGGTTGTTCGGCGCCTTGGTCGAAGGCGACACCAGCCCCGCGATGATCACCGACTGCTGCGCACCGGGTCGGTTGACCAGGTACACGCTCGACTTCGCCGGATAGTCGACATTGGCCAGGTTCTTGGCCGGAATCGGGGTTGCCGGCGCCTTCCAGTCACCGAACGCCTTTTCCAGTTGCGGGATGATCGCATCCAGCGTGGTGTCGCCCGCGACCAGCAGCTTCACGTTGTCGGGACGGACGTAGTCACGCATGAAGCTGCGCATGTCATCGGCCGTCAACGACTTGATGGAGTCTTCCGTGCCCGAGCCGGTGAACGGAATCGCATACGCGTTGCCCTTGCCGTACAGGATCGGCGGCAGCAGGCGCAGCGCCAACGCGGTCGGCTGGGCCTTTTC
>JBOHYO010000167.1:0-1912 GCA_050737935.1 Rhodanobacteraceae bacterium | reverse complement strand
AAACGGGCCACTACCCGGCGGTGTGTTGACCTGATCTGCACACGGTCCCGTGGTACAACAGCCGTCTTCGACGCCCAACGACGCATCGACACGACGGAATGCAGGGCAACCACTACGACATCATCGTGATCGGGTCCGGCCCGGGCGGTGCCAGCCTGGCCCACCGCTTGGCACCATCCGGCTTGAAGATCCTGATTCTCGAGCGCGGCGACTGGCTGAAGCGCTCCGCGGCCAACTGGGACCCGCGCAAGGTCTTCATCGAGAACATCTACCAGGCGAAGGAAACCTGGTACGACAAGTCCGGCAAGCCCTTCCATCCCGGCCTGCACTATTTCGTCGGCGGCAATTCCAAGATGTACGGGGCGGCATTGTTCCGATTGCGCGAACGCGATTTCGAGGAACTCCGGCACGCCGATGGCGTGTCGCCGGAGTGGCCACTGAAGTACGACGTGTTCGAGCCCTACTACGACGAAGCGGAAAAGCTGTTCCACGTGCATGGCGCGGCCGGCGAGGACCCCACCGAACCTCCCCGCGGCATGCCCTACGCCTGGCCGCCCGTGTCGCACGAGCCTCGCATGCAGGAATTGTCCGATACCTTCAGGCGACACGGCCTGCACCCGTTCCACATGCCGCTGGGTATTTTGCTGGACGAAAAGGAGGGTCGGGTGCTGCGCTCCAGCCCTTGCATCCGCTGCGGCGCGTTCGATGGTTACCCATGCCTGACCAACGGCAAGGCCGACGCGGAGGTGATCTGCATCGACCCGATGCTGGCGGCACACAAGAATGTCACGCTGCTGACCGACGCGTACGTTTCCAGGCTCGATACCGATGCCAGCGGACGCGCGGTCAACGCGGTACAGGTCGAGCGCAATGGCGCGAAGGAAACCTGGTCGGCCGATGTCGTGGTCGTGGCCTGCGGCGCACTGTCGTCCGCGCTGCTGTTGCTGCGTTCGGCCAACGACAAGCATCCGCACGGCCTGGCCAATGGCTCCGACCAGGTCGGGCGCAACTACATCCGGCACAACCAGTCGGTGCTGATGGCGATCACCCGCCAACCCAACGACACGGTGTTCCAGAAGACCGTGGGGGTGAGCGACTTCTATTTCGGAGCCGACGATTTCGAATACCCGCTCGGCCTCATCCAGATGACCGGCAAGTCGCATCCGGACACGATCCGTGGCGAAGCGTTGCCCTCCTGGCTGGAGTGGCTACCGGAGAAGCCGTTCGACTACCTCGCCCGGCATTCGCTGGATTTCTGGCTGTCGAGCGAGGACCTGCCACGTCCGGAAAACCGCATCCGCTACGAGGGCGGCCGCGTGGTAGTCGAACAGACCGACAACAACCTGGAAGGACACCGGCGCCTGCGGGCGAAACTGGAAAGCCTGCTGGGACCGATGGACGCGCACCCGTTCATGCTGGAGCGCAACTACTACCTCGGCAAGAACATTCCGATCGGCGGCACCGCCCACCAGGCAGGCACCGCGCGCTTCGGCACCGATCCGAAGACGTCTGTACTGGACCTCGACTGCAAGGCGCACGAACTCGACAACCTGTACCTCACCGACGCCAGCTTCTTTCCCTCGATCGGCGCGGTGAACCCGACCTTGACCATAATCGCCAACGCGCTGCGCGTCTCTGACCACATCGCGGAGCGGTTGAAATAATACCGTTCGCGCTCAGCCCTTCGGCCAGCTCAGGGCAAGCTACGGGCCGAAGCCGAAGGGCGAATGACTATGAGAATGGAGGCATCGCAACCATGTGGCTAAACCTGTATCTGATTCCCATCGTGATTCGCGTGTGTCTGGTGGTACTGTTTCCGTTCAGCGCGCTGGACAAGATCGTGTTCTGGAAGGATGCGCTGGCGCAGGCCGATTCCTCGTTCCTGCCCAAAAGCAGCGGGCCGCCGTTGCTC
>JBOHYO010000166.1:0-2192 GCA_050737935.1 Rhodanobacteraceae bacterium | reverse complement strand
GGCCGTGGCTGATCAGCATCGGATCCTCGAGGTTCTTCGCATACTCGATCGGCGAGGAAATCTTGTATGCCTCCGGGTCGAGTTGCGGCGTATTGAGAATGTCGGAAGTGTAGCCGTCGTTGTAGCTGGTCCAGTCCGAAGGCGGACGCAGCGCCGCGCCCGCAGCGAACTCGCCCGGCGCACGCAGCAATGCCATTTCGGTCATGAAGCCGCCGTAGGAGCCGCCGTACACGCCGACGCGCTTCGGGTCGACGTGGTGTTTCTTCGCCATCCATGCCTTGCCGTCCAGCAGATCCTGCAACTCCGGATGGCCCATCTGCCGGTAGATCGCATCGCGCCAGTCACGCCCGTAGCCGGCCGATCCCCGGTAGTCCATGTCAAGCACCACGTAGCCTTCCTGCGTCAGCAAATTGTTGAACATCTGCTCACGAAAGTAATACGACCAGCCCTTGCTGACGTCCTGCAGGTACCCGGCACCGTGTACGAAAATCACCGCGGGATGGCTGTGCGAGGTGTCGTGTGCGTCTTCATGACCGGCAGGCTGGTAGTACTTGGCCCAGACGCCGAAGTCGCCATGGCTGCTCGGAACCTTGACGAATTGCGGCTGCACCCAGACCGCCGACAGTGCCTTGTATTCGGCTGTGCGGGTATCGGTGAGTTCGCGCACGCCGGAGCCATCGGCGTTCACCACCGCGAGTTGCGGCGGAATGTACGCGCTGGAATGCAGCACGGCGAGCTTGCTGCCGTCGGGCGACAGCTCGAACAGTCGGTTGCATTCGGCGCAGGACACGCCCTCGAAATGCGTGACGCGCTCGAGGTCGCCGCCCGTCGTCGGAAGGCGGTAAATGTCGTAGGCGTACGGGGCCTGCTTGTTGGAAAGTACATAGAACCACTTGCCGTCCGGCGAAACCACCGGGCTCGACACTTCGTAGTGGGTTCCGGTGAGCGCGCGCGCCTTGCCGTCCGGCGGCTTCACGTACAACTGCGCCCAGCCGCTGGCCTCGGATTCGAACCACAGCGTCTGGTTGTCGGGCAGCCAACCGAGTCCGTTGAAGCTCCAGTTGATCCAGGCCGGATCGGTGAGGCGGTTTTGCGTGACCAGCTTGTGGTTCTGGAAGTCGACGGTTTCGATCCAGCGATCCTTGTGATCGGTGGCGACCAGTTCGATTGCGACGTTGCTGCCATCGCGATTCCAGACGATCGCCGGTCCGAAGCCATTGGCGCTGGGGACGAAGTTGACCGACACCGGCCGGGTCTTTGGCGCGGCCAGTGCGGCGGCCTCGTCGCCGTGGTCCTGCTTCTTCAGTTCTGCGATGCGCTTGGTCCGCAAATCGTGCAGCGGGTCGTCGTGTATGCCGGGCAGCGCGTCGGTCGACAGCTTGTATTGCTTGTGGGCGCGCAGGTCCAGCAGGAGCAACGCATGCGGCGCCGGTGAATTGCGGCCGACGTAGCTGCGAACCTTCTCGGTTTCGGGATAGCCGGACTCGTCGACGTAATGCACGACCACCGGGTGCTTGCCATGCCGGTACGATTTCGGCTCGGTCACCACCACCATCCAGCGTGCGTCCGGCGACATCGAGGTGGTCACGACCTTGGCCTGGTCACCGAGGTAGAACGGCGCAGGTGCGCGCGCCGGGTTCTCGGCGTCGAGCTGGTCTTCGCGTTCGTGTACCGCCTGCTTGCTGGCCTTGTCTTCGCGCAGCGTCGAGAAGAGGTGGAGCTGCAGACGCTCGAGTTGATCAGGCTTGGCGTCCGCCGGATCATCCTTGGCTTCCAGCGCGGCGGCCTGCGACACCAGACCGGTGCCCGCGTTCCAGACATACCAGTCGTCGCCCTGCCGCCAGCTCAGCAGGCGGCCGTCGGCGGAAAACTGCAGGCTGGACTTGCCGGCGTCGCTGCGGGTGACCTGGCGGGTCGCGCCGGTGGCGATATCGCGCACGAACACGTCGCCATGGCGGATGAACGCCGCGCGATCATGGGCGCGATCGAAGAACGCGGGGCCGTCCGCGCTTGCGAGCCCGGTACCGCTCAACTTCGCCGGCGTGCCGCCATTCGCGGAGACGCGATACAGATCCTGGATCGATGAGCCCTTGCGTTTCAATTGGAAGTAAACGCTGCGGCCATCCACGCTCCAGTATTCGTCCTCCACCGGCGGCCCGATCCAGTCGGGATCGGCCATGATCTGTTCGAGC
>JBOHYO010000165.1:0-3501 GCA_050737935.1 Rhodanobacteraceae bacterium | reverse complement strand
ACGCTGAAGGTGCTGCCGCGCCCGGGCACCGACTGCACGCCGATGCGACCGCCCATCAGGTTGACCAGCTCGCGGCTGATCGCGAGCCCAAGTCCGCTGCCGCGTTGCAACCGCCCCTGGTCGGCCTGCTCGAAGCGCTGGAAGATCCGCGCGCATTCGTCGGGTGTCATGCCCCGGCCCTGGTCGATCACGCGGTACACGATGTCATCACCCGCGCGCTCCAGCTTCAACGTCACACCGCCGTGGGTGGTGAATTTCAGCGCGTTGTGGGCGAGGTTGAACAGGATCTGCTGGACCCGTTGCGCGTCGCCGCGCACCGCCGACGGAGCGTCCGGCGCGACCTCGACCTCGATGCGAAGCCCCTTCTGCGCCGCGAGTCCCGCATCGGCCTCGGCGACTTCACGAAGGGTCGCCGCGGGATCGAACGGCGCGACTGCGAGTTCCAGCCGGCCTGCCTCGATACGCGCCACGTCGAGTGCATCGTTGACGTGCCGGAGCAGCAGCGCCCCCGAGCGCCGGATGGCATCGGCGTAGCGGTGCTGGCGTTGGTCGAGGGCGGTGTGCAGGAGCAGTTCGGTCATGCCGAGCACGCCGGTCAGCGGGGTACGGATCTCGTGGGCCATGTTGGCCAGGAAGCGTGACTTGGCCGCGTTCGCCTGCTCGGCGATGAGCTGGCGTTCCTCGCTGAGCACGAGCCGGTGCTGCTGCAGCAGGCGCCGGCGCAGTAGCCATACGACCCAGGCGACCAGCGCCACTGTCGCCAGCGCGTACAGCGTCCATGCCCAGGGCGTGGTCCAGGGTGCCGCCGCCACGCGCAACGAGAAGGCTTCGAGCGGCGCGCTCCACGGCCCGTCGCCGACCCGGCCGCTGACCAGCAGCCGGTAGTCGCCCGGTTCCAGCACCGAGAACTCGCGCACGTTGCGGCTGCCGGTCTCCACCCAGTCGTGGTCGAAACCTTGCAGGCGAAACCGGTATTGGTTGCGCGCCGGATCCACGAACGAAAGGACCCGCGTGGTGACCGTGAGCTCGCGCTCGCGCCAGTCGAGGTCGATGCGCCGGGCAGGGTCGAGTTTCTGCACGCGTCCGTTGCGATGCACCGTCACGGTCTCCAGCGCAACCTTCGGCGTTGGGAGATGCCGTGGCAACTGGTCGACCCGGACTCCGATCAAGCCTGTCAGTCCCCCGGCAAACAACTCGCCGCCGCCTGCGCGCAGGAGCACACTGCTGGTGAAATCGGTGTTCGCGAGGCCGCCGGCCGTGGTAAATGCGTGGAGCCGACGGTCGAGCGGGCTGTACACCAGGAGGTTGCGCGTCCCCAGCGCATACACGCGGCCGTCCGCCCCGGTTTCGAGTCCGAGGATGCCGGTGTCGGGCCAGCCTTGGTCGCGCCCGGTCTCCGCCACCAGCGTCGCGCGCCCGCCATGCAGGCGATATTGCTGCAGTCGATCGTCGCGCGCGATCCAGAGCGTCGCGCCGGGTCCGAAGGCGAAACCCTGCACCTTGCCGCGGGCGATTCCGGGCACGAATTCGAAAGCGGATCCCCCGGGCGCGACGCGTGCGAGGCCCGCCTTGCTGGCTGCCCAGACCACGCCGTTGCTCGCTTCACGAAGTTGCACGATTTCCTGCGCGTTCTCGCCGTTGCCCGGCGGCGCGATCGGCCGGATCGCGCGAGCGCGAAGGTCCACCCGGAAAACGCCGGTGCCGACGCCGGCGCAGTAGATCGTCCCGTCGCGCGCCGCCAGCAGCCGCCAGACGCCGTGGCGCAGACCCGGATCACCGCTGCCGACTGGCTGCAGACGTTCGCCGTTCCACATGAAGAGCCCGCGACTGCTGCCGATCCACAAGCGTCCGGAGGCATCCACCGCGAGCGACGAGATGGACATGCGGGCCAGGCCCGGAATCGCGGCGTGCCGCACGTTGCCATCGGCGAGGTCGATGCGGTCGAGCAGGCCGGCGCCGCCAGCCCAGAGGGTGCCATCGCCTGCCAGGGCCAGCGCACGCACGCGGTCACGCGCGAGGGTGGCCGAATCCCCGGGGATGTGGCGGAACATGCTGAACGCACGCCACTGCGGCGGAAGATAGGCCAGTCCGCCATCCACCATCGCCACCCACAGCCCACCTTCGTGATCGCGGAACAAGCCGTCCGGCAGATGACCCGGGAGGCTACCGGCCACGCCCTGGGTGGGTTGCTCGAACCGTGCGCTGCCGTCGGCTCCGATTCGGGTGAGGCCACCGCGCTGGGCGATCCACAGGCTGCCATTGACGCCCCGCAGGCTGGCAAAGGTTTCGTGGGCGGCGCCGACCAGGCTGGCGCTGCCGTTCGCATCGAGGTGGAACAGGCCGGCGCTGGTCGCGGCGTCGACCCCCGCCGCGGTGGCCCGCACCTGCCAAACGGTCGGCTGGGCCCGGAGACCCGGAAGCCGAACATGATGGACGTGGCCACCCGCATCCAGTCGGTCGAGTCCTGCGTCGGTACCGATCCAGAGGCCGCCATCCGCGGCCGGCGCGAGCGCGGTGACGTTGTCCGAAGCGAGGCCTGTCGGATCGTCCACGCGATGGCGCAGGTGCGTGAAGCCCGTTCCGTTCGCATCCAGCTTGTTCAGGCCGCCTGCGTACACGCCCACCCAGATCGTGCCGGCACGATCCTGGGCGATCGCCATCACGTCGTTGCCGGACAGGCTGTCCGCGCGGTTTGCAGCGTGCAGCCAGTGCCGGAAACCACCTGTTGCGGGCTGGTACCGGTTGAGGCCGGTACCTTCGCCGCCGGCCCACAGGCGACCATCGCGATCGACCAGCAACGCCGACACGTCGTTGGCCGGCAGCGATGCAGGTAGCCCGGGATCGTGGCGGAATACACGGAATTCGCGGCTGTCGTAGCGCACGAGTCCCGCGTGGGTGCCGATCCAGAGAAACCCCGCGTGGTCCTGGGTGATCGCGTACACGTTGGCGGATGGCAGGCCATCGGCCACGCCATAGCTGCGGAAAATCGGCGTAGGCGGCACGCCCGCCGCCGACGCAGAGGCGCCACCCAATGCCCCGGCCAAGATCAGTGCAGTCAGCATGTCCCCATTCCCCCGCGGACCGGCCTCCGATGATGCCGCAAAACGGGCGGCGATGCGCGCGCCGCCGTCGTGTGCGACGATGGTCGCGAGCCGATGGAGTGCCCATGCATCGCTGGCCGACCGCCCTCTGCGGATTGCTGTTGCTTGCGCTGGCCGGCGTGGCCGCGGCGCACCCGCTCGACTACCGCATCGACACCGTGCATTCGCAGGTGCTGTTCAGCGCCGACCACGACGGCTACTCCCGCCCGGTCGGGCGGCTCGCGATCGCGCGCGGCTGGCTGCGCTTCGACCCCGACGACTGGAGCGCATCGAAGGTTGTCGCCGACATCGATCCCGGTTCGGCCGACATGGGCGATGAGGGCTGGAATGCCGCGGTCAAGGGCCACAATTTCCTGGATGCCGCGAAATATCCGTCAGCTCATTTCCAAAGCACCGCGGT
>JBOHYO010000164.1:0-6064 GCA_050737935.1 Rhodanobacteraceae bacterium | reverse complement strand
TGTTCCTGCACGGCGTGGCGCGCCGCGTCTGGCACTGGTTCGAAACCTTCGTGACCGCCAACGAGCACTGGCTGCCGCCCGACAACGTCCAGACCTTCCCGGTCGAGCAGGTCGCGCGGCGCACCTCCCCCACCAACATCGGGATGGCGCTGCTGGCCAACCTCACTGCTTACGACTTCGGATATCTCACCCGCGAGGGACTGTTGCGGCGTACCAGTGCGACGCTCGACACGCTCGGGAAGTTGCCGCGCCACCGGGGCCATTTCTACAACTGGTACGACACCGGGAGCCTCGATCCGCTGTTGCCGATGTACGTGTCGAGCGTGGACTCGGGCAATCTGATGGGTTGCCTGCTGGTACTCGCCAACGCGCTCGAGCACGCCGACAGCGAGCCGCTGGTCCCGCCGAATCTCGCGCGCGGCCTGCGCGACACCGCGCACCTGCTGGGCGAACGGCTTCCGACCATGGAGCCCATGTGGCCGCACGCCACCCTGGCCCTGTCGGCGACGCTTGCCGAACTCGACGCACTGCTCCAGGACGCAATCGGAAACACCGGCGTGCTGCCGGTACTGCACGGCCTGCTGGCGCGGATCGAAAGCGAATCCGGCAAGCTCGTCCAACTGGTGAGCGACAACGCGATCGGTGCGGAATTCGCGGAATGGGCCGGGGTGCTGGCGCGCCAGGCGACCGCCGCATGCGAGGAACTCGACGAGCTCGCGCCGTGGCTCGGGCTCGGCGACTCGGGCAGCGATGACGAGCAGGCGCGCGCGTGGCTGGTCGAACTCGAGCACAACCCGGACACGGCCCGCGCCCGGGTACTCGCGGCGGGGGTCGTCGCGCGCCTGGAAGCCGAAGGTGCAGCCGACTCGTGCGCGGCCCTGCGCGAGCTGCAGGCGACGCTCAACCGCCGCGGCGACGACGCGCTTGCACTGGCCACGCGCTGCCGCGAGCTTGCGGCCATGGACCTCACGTTCCTGTGGAACGAGCGGCGCGGGCAATTCACCATCGGCTACGACGTCACGCGCGGCAAGCGCGACGCCGGCCACTACGACCTGCTCGCATCCGAAGCCCGGATCCTCTCGTACGTGGCGATCGCCCAGGGCCAGGTGCCGCCGACCCATTGGTTCCAACTCGGCCGCCTGCTCACCGTGGCCGCGGGCCGGCCCACGCTGGTGTCGTGGAGCGGCTCGATGTTCGAATACCTGATGCCGCTGCTGCTGATGCCGAACTACCGCCACACCCTGCTCGCCGATACCTGCGGCGCCGCGGTGGCGCGCCAAATCCAGTACGGCGCGCAGCAACGGGTGCCCTGGGGCGTTTCCGAATCGGCGTACAACGCGACCGACGCCAACCTCGTCTACCAGTACCGCGCGTTCGGCGTGCCCGGGCTGGGCCTGAAGCACGGTCTGGGCGACGACCTGGTCGTCGCGCCTTATGCCACCGCGATGGCGCTGATGATCGATCCCGCCGCGGCATGCGCCAACCTCGAGCGGCTCGCGGCGGCCGGCGCGCTGACCCACTACGGTTTCTGCGAAGCGCTTGACTACACCACGGGACGGGTCAGCGAGAACGAGGACTTCGCGCTGGTGAAGAGCTGGATGGCCCATCACCACGGCATGAGCCTGCTCGCGATGTCGTCGCTGCTGAACCGCCAGCCGATGCAGCAGCGCTTCATGCGCGAGCCGATGTTCCGCGCCTACGAACTGCTGCTGCGCGAGAAGATTCCGGAGGCACGCCCGCGCCACCCGGCGACGCTGGACGTCGAGCAGCCGCGCCAGACCCGTGCACGCGTCCACGCGCAGACGCGCGAAGTCACCAACATGGACACCCCGCTCCCGGAAGTGCACCTGCTCTCCAACGGCAACTACCATGTGATGCTGACCCAGACCGGCGCGGGCTACAGTCGCTGGCGCGACCTCGCGCTGACCCGCTGGCGTGGCGACGCGGCGAGCGATGACGAGGGCCTGTTCGTGTACCTGCGCGACGTCGATTCGGACCAGGTGTGGTCGGCGACCCGCCAGCCCGTAGGCGACGCGGGCGGAACCTGCAGCGCGACCTTCTCGCAGGCGCGTGCCGAGTTCCACCGCAATGATTTCGGCATCGCCACCGAACTGCTGGTCGCAGTCTCGGCCGAGGACGACATCGAGCTGCGCCGGTTGCGCCTGACCAATCGCACGCTGAAGACGCGCACGCTCGACATCACCAGCTACGCGGAGATCGTGTTGGCGCCGCCCGAGGCCGATGCGGCACATCCCGTGTTCAGCAATCTGTTCCTCGAGACCGAATCGGCGCCGGACCTCGACGCGTTGCTGGCGACTCGCCGCGCGCGCAGTCCCGACGATCACCATCCTTGGCTGCTGCACCAGATCACCACCCGCGGCGGCACGATCGGCGAAGGCGGCTTCGAAACCGACCGCGAGGCTTTCCTCGGGCGGCTGCGCGGACCGGGCCATCCGCGCGCACTCGCCGGTGACGCGCCGCTGGCCGGGCACACCGGCGCGGTCCTCGATCCGATCTTCTCGTTGCGCCGGCGCATCCGGATCCTGCCCGGCCACACCGCCGGCGTCGACATCCTCACGGCTGTCGCCCCCGACCGCGACGCCGCGTTGGCACTGGCCCGCAAATACCGCGAACGACATTTGCACCAGCGCGTGTTCCAGCTCGCATGGACCCATGAGCAGGTGGCATTGCAGCAACTCAACATGACGGCGGTCGAAGCGCAACGCTACGAGCGAATCGCCAGCGCCTTGCTGTACGGCTCGATTGGTGAACGCCGCGACACCGGCAGCGCGTTGCCGGCGCGGTCGGCGCTATGGAAGCACGGCATCTCCGGCGATCTTCCGATCGTGCTGGCGCGGGTCGCCAATGCCAGCCAGATCGACCTCGTCCGCCACTTGATCCAGGCCCACGGCTACTGGCAAATGCGTGGCCTGCAGGCGGACCTCCTGATCTGGAACGAGGAACTGTCGGGCTACCGCCAGGAACTGCAGGAGCACATCCTGTACCTGATCGAGTCCAGCGCCGAAGCGCGCGGAGGCCTGGGGCGCGGGCGGATGTTCGCCTGGCGCATCGAACACCTGGCCGCACCCGATCGCGCACTGATGCTCGCGATGGCGCGCTGCGTGTTCTCGGGAGACGCGGGACGACTGCGCGACCAGATCACGCGGTTGCTGCCGCCCGCCGCACCGGGCAAACCTGCACCGCGTGCGCCGCGGCACAAACCGCAACCTGGCAGCTATGCGCTGCAGTTGCCTTCGGAGGACCTTCGCCTTTCCAACGGGTTCGGCGGTTTTCGCAATGACGGCAGCGAATACTCGATCTGGCTGGCCGCCGACCGGCCGACGCCGGCGCCCTGGTGCAACGTGCTCGCGAACGCCGGGTTCGGTTCGGTGCTCAGCGAAACCGGGGGCGCGTACACATGGAAGGAAAACGCCCGCGAATATCGCCTGAGTCCGTGGCACAACGACCCGTTGCGCGACACCAGCGGCGAAGCCGCCTGGTTGCGCGACGAAGCCACCGGCGAATATTGGTCGCTGACGCCGCAACCCACCCCGGACGGCGATCCCCACCGCGTGTGCCATGGTTTCGGATCGAGCCGCTACGAACACGTGCATGCGGACCTCTACAGCGAATGGACCGTGTGCGTCGCCGGGGATGCGCCGGTCAAGCTGTCGCTGCTGAAACTCGTCAACAAGGGCGACCGGGTGCGCGTGATCTCACTGACCAGCTACATCGAGTGGACCCTGACCGAGAACCGCGCACGCAGCACCGGGCATGTGCGGACCTGGATCGACCGGGCGTCCGGCGCGCTGTTCGCGCGCAACCCGTTCGAGGATACGTTTGCCGACCGCATCGCGTTCCATGCGCTGGCGGCGCGGCCGGTGACACATTGTGCCGACCGTCGCGCCTTCATCGGCCGCAACCGCGGACTCGCCGCACCCTTGGGAATGCACCAGGCGCTCGACGGCGCCACCGGCAGCGGGCTGGACGCGTGTTCGGCGCAGCGCACGGTGTTCGAGCTCGCCCCCGGCGCGGAAATCGAAACCGTCGTGCTGCTCGGCGCCGCGGCGGGCGAACACGAGGCGCGCGAGCTGGTGCGCGCCTTCGGCGACATCGACGCCGCGCGCACCGAACTCGAGCGGGTGCGCGGCGACTGGCACGGCACCATCTCGCAATTGCACGTGCGCACCCCCGACGCCGCCACCGACCTCATGGTCAACGGATGGCTGATCTACCAGGTACTGGCCTCGCGGATCTTCGGCCGCGGCGGTTACTACCAGTCGGGCGGCGCCTGGGGTTTCCGCGACCAGTTGCAGGACGTGATGGCGGTGATGCACACGCGGCCGGACCTCGCGCGCGAGCAGTTGCTGCGCTGCGCGCGGCACCAGTTCAGCGAGGGCGACGTGCAGCACTGGTGGCATCCACCTTCCGGCAAGGGCGTGCGCACCCGCATTTCCGACGACCTGCTGTGGCTGCCGTGGTGCACCGCCGAGTACGTGCGCGTCACGGGTGACACGTCTGTGCTCGACGAGACCGCTCCGTTCATCGAAGGCCGCCCGCTCGCGGCCGACGAAGAGTCTGCCTACGAGGACGTACATGTCACCAGCGAAGAGGCCAGCCTGTACGAACACTGCCTGCGCGCGATCCGCGCAAGCCTCCGGTTCGGTGCTCACGGCCTGCCGCTGATCGGCGGCGGCGACTGGAACGACGGCATGAACCGGCTGGGCCTCGAAGGCCGCGGCGAGAGCGTCTGGCTCGGGATGTTCCTGCACGACGTACTGACGCGTTTCGCGCCACTGGCCGCTGCGCGCGGCGACGCCGGCAGCGCCGATGACTTCGGCGCATCCGCGGCCGAACTCGCGTCGATGCTGGAACGCCACGCATGGGACGGCGACTGGTACCTGCGTGCATGGAACGATGACGGCGTCGCGATCGGATCGACCGAAAGCGAAGAGTGCCGGATCGATTCGCTGCCGCAAAGCTGGTCGGTACTGGCAGGCATCGGCGAGGCGGCACGACGCGAGCGCGCGATGGATGCCGTGCTGGACCAACTCGTCGACGGCGAGGCCGGCATCGTGAAACTGTTCGCGCCGCCGTTCGACAAGACGCCACTCGATCCGGGCTACATCAAGGGCTACGTGCCGGGCGTCCGCGAAAACGGCGGCCAGTACACCCATGCCGCGATATGGGTAGCGATGGCGCTGGCGAAACTCGGCCGCGCCGAAGACGCCTGGCGCGTCGCGCGGATGCTGAATCCGGTCCGTCACAGCGATGCAATCGACGCGGCGCAGCGCTACCGGCTCGAACCGTACGTGGTCGCCGCAGATGTGTATTCGGCAGCCAGCCATCTCGGCCGCGGCGGCTGGAGCTGGTACACCGGATCGGCCGGCTGGATGTACCGGCTGCTCACGGAGTCGCTGCTGGGGCTGCGCCGCGAAGGCGGGCGCCTGACTTTCGCACCGTTGGTGCCGGACGATTGGCGACGCTGGTCCGCGGATTGGCGCCACGGCGGCACGCGATACCACATCGAATTCGTGCGCCAGCCGGGCGACACCGGCGTCGCCGACGTCAGCGTGGACGGCGCATTGCAACCCGGACATTCGATCGATCTGATCGACGACGGTGGCAGCCACGAAGTGCTCGTGCGGTTCGCGAGGACGGCTGGCTCGCAGGCCGCCGAAGGCAACGAGAACCGCGCGACATCGAGGGACGCAAGCGGTGTACGTTGACGCCGTACTCACGCCCGCCGCGCAACATTCTCCGGTTCACCAAGGGGGATGACGCATGGCCACGGCCTTCACCTGCAACCTCGCAGCTTCCGCCAGCCCGCTCCCGCACGTCTGGAGCCACACGGTCGGCAGCGGTCGTGCGCTGCTCGCGCTGCGCGCCGATTGGCAGGCGCAGATGCGCAAGGCACACGCGGAACTCGGCATCCGCTACGTGCGGTTCCATGGCCTCCTGAACGACGAGATGTGCACGTACCTGATCGAGTGCGATCGGGATGTGTACTCGTTCTTCAACGCCGACCAGATCTTCGATTTCCTGGTCTCGATCGGCATGAAGC
>JBOHYO010000163.1:0-4037 GCA_050737935.1 Rhodanobacteraceae bacterium | reverse complement strand
TTGTCGAGCCAGCCGTGCAGCGCCAGCAGCGGCGGCGCGTCAGGATCGCCCCATTGCAGCGCGGCGAGTTCGCCGAAGGGCGTTGCGATGCGGAGCTCGACGGGTTCAGTCACGCGGCAATCATTCCGCGGCGTCGGCGGCGACCCGCATGCGGTTCTGGCGGCGGCGGTCGGCGAGGTCGGCGGCCCAGCGCCGCAGGTTGATCAGCGATGCGATCGCGTAGATGGTCTTGAAGATGAGCAGCTTCGAGAGCACCAGCCGGTTGTCGAACACGTCGCCGGCCAGCATGGAGATCACGCCCTGTTCGACCTGCATCACGTTGCGCGGATCGGCGAACAGCGCCTTCATCACCGGCGAGTTGAAGCGATAGATGAACCACGCGAAGCGCGCGTAACCTTGCCGCAGGTGCTTCGCGTAGCGCTTCTGCAGCGCGGCCTCGCGCGAGGGATCGCGCAACGCGCCATCCACCACCTCGCAGGCATGGCGCGCGGAATACATCGAGAGATACACGCCCGACGAAAACACCGGATCGAGGAACGCCCAGGCGTCGCCAATCAGGATCCAGCGTGGGCCCGCCATCCGGCGGCACGCATACGAATAGTTGCCGGTGAAGCGCACGGGCGAGACGCATTCGGCGTCCGCCATCCGCCGTTCGACGCCGGGCACGAGCGCGAGCGTTTTCGCCATGAACTCGGCGTTGCCGGCGCCTTGGCGGGTCTTGAGCCACGCAGGCTTGCAGACGCAGCCGACGCTGGTGCTGCCGTCCGGCAGCGGAATGAACCATGCCCAGCCTTGGGGGAAGCGGTTGACGCTGGTGATGTTGCCGCTCGGGTCGTCGGGGTTGTAGGCGACGTTCCGGTAGTGCGCGAACATCGCCGCGCTCTGGTGCTTGTCGCTGCGATCGACCAGCTTCAACTGCTTGCCGAGGAAGGTGTCGCGGCCGGAGGCGTCGACCAGATAGCGCGTGCGCAAGGTGGTCCTGGTGCCGGCGGCATCGATGTGCGCGGTCACGCCTTCGGCGTCGAATTCGACCTGCTCGACCTTCGCCTCCTCGCGCGCGTCCACGCCGCGTTCGCGGGCGTGCTCGAACAGCATCCGGTCCATTTCCTCGCGCTTGACCTGGAATGCGTAGGGAGGCGTTTCGCCGAGCGCGCGGTCGAAACGGAAGGTGTAGTAGCTGCCGTCGTCGCGCGGAAAATCGGCGCCGAGTTTCAGGCGGCCCAGCGCGCGCAGTTTTTCGAGTGCACCGATCTCCTCGAAGATCGCCAGGTTGGCCGGCAGCAGCGATTCGCCGATGTGGAAGCGCGGGTGGCGGGTCTTCTCCAGCATCGTGACGCGCCAGCCGCGTTGCGCCAGCAGGGTCGAGATGGTCGATCCGCCGGGACCGCCGCCGACGACCAGGATGTCGCAGTCGAATGTTTGCGGGTTGCCGCCATCCATCCGGTTACTCCTGTCGCCGTTCGGTAGTGGTGCAGTATGAATTTATTCCGTTCGCGTTGAGCGTAGCGAGCACAGCGAGCGGAGTCGAAACGCAAGTGGCCCCTTCGACTTCGGCCCTATCTTTTTTCAAAGGCCGGGGCCTACGCTCAGGGCGAACGGCATTTCAAAATGATCCACAACCGGCCGTTCAGACGGGATCGGGTCGTCCACCTATCATATACACTCGCACGCCGCAGCCAGCCCTACTCCAAGCTCTCCGATGTCATCGACTCCCGCCATGCAACCTCGTCCCATCGCATCCGCGCGGCTGCCGTGGTTGCCGCTGGCGTTGCTGGCGTGCGCGCTGCTGGCTCTGGCGGGAGGACTGCTGCATCGACATTACCTGAGCCTTGCCGCGGCCCTGCTGCTGCTGTTGGTCTGGTTGCCCGCAGTGTGGCGCCGCCGCAGCCTGGTTGCGCTGTCGGTATGGGTGGGACTTGCCGCGCTGCTGCTGGTGCCGGCGCTGTTCGGGCACGCGGAACTGGCGCTGATGGCGTTGCCGGTGGTGTTCCTGGGCACGGCCTCGTGGTTGTTCGCCCGCACGCTCCGACGCGGCGGGGAGCCGCTGGTGTCCCGTTTCGTGCGGATGATCGAGGGTGAGGCGCGGCTGGCGTTGCCGGGCGTGCGCGCGTACACCCGTGGCGTCACCTGGTACTGGGCGGCACTGCTCGCGGCCATGGCGTTGCTGTCGCTGGCGATCGCGCTGTGCGCGCAGCCGGGCGGTTGGCTGGATACGTTTGGCGTGTCTGCGCCGTTCGCGATGCGCGGATCGTTGCTCGCGTGGTATCCGGAGGCGGGCTGCTGGATTCTGCTGCTCGCGGCTTTCATCGGCGAGTATCTGGTCCGCCGCTGGTGGCTGCGCTCGATTCCGCATTCGGGCGCGCGTCGGTTCGTGACGCAACTGGTGCGGCGCTGGCCGACACTGCTGCAGGGCGAGGACGCGCACGAATGACCGACACGTTCCAGACCGTGCTCCGGATCGATGCGGCCCATCCGGCGCTTGCCGGCCATTTCCCCGGCGATCCGGTGGTGCCTGGCGTGGTGCTGCTGGAGCGTGTGGCGGCTGCCTGCAAGGCGTGGCGTGGCGGGCGCATCGCCAAGCTGGAGGCGAAGTTCCTGCAGCCGCTGCGGCCGGACGAGGACGCCGCCATCGTGCTGGAGGGGCAAGACGCGCGCATCCGTTTCAGCGTGGCACGCGCGGACGGTAGCGCGGTGGCGCGAGGCACGGTCGAGACGGCGTCGCGGGTTTGACGTTCTGGATTTGTTTGTTTGAATTTATTGTTTTGAATCGGGGGTGCCGGACGTGCGTTGCGCATGGTTCGGCAGGGGGCGCGAAAGCATGAGGAAGTCGGCGGAAGCCATGGTCGATCAGGTCAATGAAAATCCCGCGCGGGCGAATCCGCACTGGCTCGACCGCCCGGAAGCCGGCGGCTGGTTCGGGATGTGGCTGATCCGTTTTGTCGGGCTGCATTTCGGGCGCGGTTTCGCGCGGCTGTTCCTGTATCCGATTTCGTTGTACTTCTATTTTCGGCGCGGGCCCGAGCGGCACGCGGCGCGCGATTACTTGCTTCGCCTCACCGGCAATCGGAGCAGTGCATGGCAGGTGATGCGCCTGATCCATGCGTTCGCCTCGACGATCCTCGACCGGGTGTTCCTGTTGGCGCGCGGCATGGGCGGTTTCCGGATCACCACGCGGGGCGTCGAAGAGGTGCACCGCCACCTGGATTGTGGCGAGGGGGTCCTGCTGCTCGGCGCGCACGTCGGCAGCTTCGAGGTGCTGCGGGTGCTGGCTACCCGCAGGCCCGAGTGCAAATTGAAGCTGGTGATGGACAAGAGCAAGACGCCCGCGCTCACGCAGTTGCTGGAAGCATTGGCGCCGGAATTGTCCGAAAGCATCATCGACACCGGTCGCGGCGGCATGGACATCGTGCTGGCCTTGTCGGAGGCCGTGCGTGAAGGCGCGATGGTCACCCTGCTGGGCGATCGCGGGCGCCCGCACGAGCAGATGCGCGACGCGCCGTTCCTCGGAAGCGACGCGCCGTTCCCGGCCGCGCCCTGGCTGATCGCCTCGCTCCTGAAGGTGCCGGTGGTCCTGTGCCTGGGCTTGTACCGTGGCGGCAACCGCTACGATCTGGTGTTCGAGACCCTGGCCGAGCAGGTGGACCTGCCGAGACACGATCGCAATCACTCGCTCGATGGCTACATCCACCGTTACGCGGCGCGCCTGGAACATTACCTGCAAGAGGCGCCCTACAACTGGTTCAATTTCTATGACTTCTGGCAACCCCAGTCTGCAGCAGACGCGCAACCGGTGGTGGAGGAGGCATTGCAGCATGCGCAAGTTTCGTGACATCTGGCCGGTCGCGGCATGCCTGTTGCTGGCCACCGGTGTCGCGCCGGCAGCGGAGTCCGGCCTCGCCCAATCGCTCTTGGCCGGGATTGCGAAAACCCCGCCGGTGTCGACGCCGTTCGTGCAGGTCAGCTATCGCGGCGTCCTGGATCGCCCGTTGGTGGTGTCGGGAACCTTTCGCTGGCTCGGCGGCGATCGCCTCGAGCGT
>JBOHYO010000162.1:0-2744 GCA_050737935.1 Rhodanobacteraceae bacterium | reverse complement strand
TGCTGCAACTGGTAGCGCTCGATGAACGATTCGAGGCCCTCGTGCGTGGACGACGCGGTGAACTTCGGCGAGTCGATGCCGATCACCACCAGCCGGGTGCCGAAGTGTTGTTCCAGGCGGTGCTCGTCCGGCAGCATGTGGACGCAGTTGATGCAGCCGGGCGTGAAGAAGTCCAGCAAGACCGCGCGGCCCTTGAGGTCGTCGAGCGTCAAGGGACGGCTGACGTTGTACCAGGGCAGGTTCGACGGAAACGGCACGGCGGTTTCGGCGCGCGCGCCAAGGGTTCCGAAAAGCACGCCGCCGACCACGACGATGGTGGCAACAAGGACCAGCAGGAATCGTTTCATGGCGGTGGCACCGAAGTTATCGCTTGTGCTTGTCGAGCCGATAGACCGCCGTATGCAGGGCGGTCACACCCTGTTCGGAGAAGTGCGGCTGCGAAGCGAGAATGTCGCGGCGTTCGCGTCGGTCGATGTCCCAGCTCGCCTCGAAGAGGTGCCGCACCTCGTCATCGTCCACCGGAAACGGCGGCCCTTCCATTTCCCGCGGCGGGTAGGCCAGCGTGATCAAAAGGCCGCGGCAGCCGTCCGGCAGTCCGCCGTAGATGTCACGCGCATAGCTGCGGCGCACGGGCGTCGGCAGCGCGATCAGCGCCGCGCGGTCATAGATCGCGCCACACGATGAAAGGATCGCCGGGTCTACATCGAAGATGTCACCGTTGATGATCTCGATGCCGCCACCCGGCGGATTGGTGACTTCGTAGTGCGTGCTGTCTGCGCCCGGGTGGGTGTTTGCGCGCAGCTTGTTTTCCGCAAGGAACGATTCGATCGCCATCGCCGAAAGTTCGACGCCGAGCACCCGCATTCCCTGCTGCGCCAGCCAAACCATGTCCGGCGACTTGCCGCACAGCGGCACCAGCACGCGCGTATCGCGCGGCACCTCCAGCGCCGGCCAGTGCTCGAGCAGCAGCGGCATCGGCTTGTCGTGGTGCCAGCCGGTCCGACCTTCCTGCCAGCGCTTCAACCAGTAGTCTGCATCCACGTTCTTCTCCTTGGCGGGCGTCGTGCACCGGAATCCGCAGGGCCCGGTTTGTCGCGGCGGTGCGGATTCACGCGGGTGGCTTCTGTTCCGGGCCATCCTGGCCAAAGTCCAGAGGACCGGACAGATTGACATTCTCGACCAGATCGCCCCAGGTCACCACCCCCAGCACGCTGGCCTGTCCCGCGAGCGTGCCATCCCGGGTCATCAGGGCGTTGCGGGCGCGCTGCCGCCGCAGCAACGAAATCAGGTCGAACACCCGGATTGTCGATTCGACTACGACTGGCTTGCGGTCGGCGAGTTCCCGCAGCGGGGTTTCGGCGGGCGTGCCGCTGTCGAAGGCCGCGCGCAGCGTGCGCGCCGGCACCACCCCCAACAGCGCTCCCTCTTCATCGAGCAGGACCACGCGTGGCATCTTGCGCGGGCGGCGGCGGTGCACCAGGGCGTCGCTGACAGTGGCTTCGGCGCCGAGGCACAGGAATGGCTGGTTGATGAACTCCAGTGCCTTCCGGGTCAGGTACAACTGGCTCTGGATGGCGGTGGCGATGCGCTGCCCGCGACGGGTAAGCTTCATGGTGTACACGGTGTCGGCCAGCAGCAATCGGCGCATTGCGTAGGCCACCGACACGCTGATGATCAGCGGGATGATGACGTGGTAGTCGCGCGTCATTTCAAAGATCATCACGACGCCGGTCACCGCGGCGCCGGTACTCGCGCCGACCATGCACGCCATGCCGATCACCGCCGCGGTGCCGATGCTGATGCTGGCGTCCGGCACCAGCGCATGGATGCCGGCTGCGAACGCCGCGCCCAGCGTGGCGCCGATGAAAAGTGACGGGGAAAACACGCCGCCCGACGCGCCGGAGCCCAGGGTCAGCGAAGTCGCCACAAGTTTCAGCACCGCCAGCAACAACGCCAGCCAGCCCAGTGTCAGGCCGCCGTTGAGCGCATCCTGCACCGTCGCGTAGCCGACGCCTTCGACGTAGTAGTGGCCCGTGTAGCGCAACATCAGGTACATCATCACGCCGATCAGCAACATGCCCAGCGAATGGCGCAGGTAGCCCCGGCCGGGAATGAGCTTGAACAGGTCCTCGAACCAGTAAATCGAGCGGATGTACAGCATGCCGGCAATGCCGGTGAGCAGACCCATCAGGATGTAGCTGCCCAGCTCCAGCCCCGGCCCAATCGCCGGATGCGAAAGCATCAGCGGCGGTACGATGAAGGAGGGATGGTCCCCGAAGAACACCAGCCCGATCAGGCTTGCGGTGCCGGTCGCGATCATCACCGGGATCAGGGTGCGTGCGCTGATTTCCACCAGCAGCAATTCGGTCGCGAACAGCACGCCGCCGAGCGGCGTGTTGAACGTCGCGGCAATGCCGGCGCCGCCACCGCAGGCGATCAGGACCAGCCGTTGCCATTCCGGGATCTTCAACCACAGCGCCAGCCGCGAACCGAAGGTGGCGCCGATCTGCACGATCGGCCCTTCGCGCCCCACCGAGCCGCCGGAGGCGATGGTGAGCGCGGATGCCAGCGCCTTGACCGCGCTGACCGGCCAGCGGATCCGGCCGCCGTTGTCAGCGACCGCGATCATCACCTCAGGCACGCCGTGCCCGCGCGCCTCTCGCGCCCACTGGTAGATCAGCGGCCCGTACAGGAGCCCGCCGATGACCGGGATAACCACGAAGAAACCCAGGCCGAGCCATGGC
>JBOHYO010000161.1:0-2892 GCA_050737935.1 Rhodanobacteraceae bacterium | reverse complement strand
GAATTATGTTCGCCTATTACCTCGATCTCGCGCTGCGCAGCCTGAAGCGCAACCCCGCGCTCACCGCGCTGATGATACTGACCATCGGTTTCGGAGTGGCCGCATCGATGACCACCTGGTCGGTGTTCCGGGCGGTGTCGGGCGATCCGATCCCGTGGAAGTCGTCGAAGCTGTTCGTGCCGCAGATCGACGCGTGGGGTCCGGAGGTGCAGAAGAACAACCCCAACCCCGACAAGGGACCGCCGGATGCCCTGACCTACGGCGATGCGGTGGCGCTGATGCGCGATCATCGCGCGAAATTGCAGTCCGCGATGTACATGATTTCGCCCTCGGTCGTTCCGGCCCTGCCCGGCGAGCATCCCCTCAACACCCTCGGGCACGCGGTGTTCAGCGAGTTCTTCCCGATGGTCGACGTGCCGTTCAAGTACGGCAGCGGCTGGAGCGCGGCCGACGACGAACACCGCGCGCAGGTGGCGGTGATCAGCAGCAAGATCAATCGCAAGGTGTTCGGCGGCGGCGACAACGTCGGCAAGACCATCAACATCGATGGCCGCGATTACCGCGTGGTTGGCGTGATGGACGACTGGAATCCGCAGCCGCGCTTCTATGACGTGGTCAACACCGGAGGCTTCCTGCAGCAGGACGAGGGGGTGTTGCTGCCATTCAACACCGCGATCGCCGCGGACATGTCCAACGATGGCAACACCAATTGCTACGAGTCGCCCAAGGAAACCGGTTTCGTCGGCCTGCAGCATTCGAGCTGCATCTGGAACGAATACATGGTGGAACTCGACAGCGCCGCGGACGCAAAACAGTTCAAGGCGTACCTGGAAGGTTTCGCGCGCCAGCGCCACCCGGACTGGGCCCCCAATGTGCGCCTGCACGGCTTGATGGCTTGGCTCGACCACGAGCAGGTGGTGCCGCCGGACACCCGGATATCGCTCTACGTCGCATTGGGCCTGCTGCTGGTGTGCCTGGTCAACACCGCCGGCTTGCTGCTCGCGAAGTTCCTGCGCCGCGCGAGCGAGATCGGCGTGCGCCGTGCGCTGGGTGCGTCGCGCCGGGAGATCTACACGCAATTCCTGATCGAGGCTGGCATGGTGGGTCTCGCCGGCGGCGTGCTGGGGCTGGCCTTGACGGGGGTCGGCATCGCCGGCGTCGGATGGGTCCTGCCGCGCGACATCGCCGACCTCGCGCGGCTGGACGTGTCGCTGCTGCTTACCGCACTGGTGGTCGCGATCGTCACGACGATGCTGGCGGGCCTCTATCCCACGATGCGTGCGGCGGCGGTGCAGCCGGCGTGGCAACTGAAATCGAATTGACGGTGGCAAATGAACCGGCCCGGTCAATCGCGGGCGCGGCCCGCTCCTACAACAGCCTCTTTGTAGGAGCGCGCCATGCGCGCGAACGTGGCCCGAGCAGTGACAAGTCCGAGGATTGAACCATGAAACTCCATCCCATTCTCGCAGCACTGAAGAAACACAAGGCCGGCGTGATCCTGATCACGCTGCAGATCGCGCTGACGCTCGCGATCGTGTGCAACGCGGTGTTCATCATCGGCCAGCGCATCGATCGCATCCAGCGCCCGAGCGGTCTTGATGAGAGCAATCTGCTCCTGATCTCGCAAAGCTGGGTGGGCGCGCCGACCGGCGACGACCAGGCCGGCGTCGACAAGCTGGACGCGATGCAGCAGGAAGACGTCGCCACCTTGCGCAACCTGCCCGATATCGAATCGGCGATCGCCATCAACACGCTGCCGCTGGTCAACAGCACCTGGAGCGGCGGAATCGGGTTGAAGCCGAACCAGCAAAGCCGGACCGCGCAAGCGGCGTTCTACTTCGGCACCGACCAGATGATCCCCGCGCTCGGGCTCAAGTTGGTCGGCGGCCGCAATTTCACCGCCGCCGATGTGAATCACATGGGTTTCCGTGGGCACAATCGGCCGCCGATCGTGATCATCACCAAGGCATTGGCCGACAAGTTGTTCCCGAAAGGCGGCGCGCTCGGCAAGACCATCTATGTGGATCGCAACACGCCCAGCACCGTCATCGGCATCGTCGAGCGCATGCAGGTGCCCAGCCCGAACAGTTGGGCCAACGACTGGTTCTGGAATTCAGTGCTGATTCCGACGCGACTGGACGCGGGATTCGCGCGCTACGCGGTGCGTGCAAAGCCCGGTCGCCTTGAAGCCGCGATGCGCGAAGCACCCAAGGCGCTGTTCGCGGCCAATCCGATGCGCGTGATCGAAACCGGCGGGGATTACGACGACCGCAGCGTGCATTCGTTCGCCGAGATCCGCGCGCACGCCTATCGTGCGGACGTCGGCATGGCCATCCTGATGGGGGTGATCTGCGTGATCCTCCTGTGCGTCACGGGTGCGGGGATCGTCGGGCTCACCAGCTTCTGGGTTGGCCAGCGACGCAAGCAGATCGGTATCCGCCGCGCGCTGGGTGCGACGCGCCACGACATCCTGCGCTACTTCCAGACGGAAAACCTCCTGATCGCCGGCGCCGGCGTGGTGCTCGGCGGGATCCTCGCGGTGGGTTTGAACCTGTGGATGATGAAGCAGTTCCAGATGGACCGGATGTCGGTCGCGTACGTGCTGGTCGGGATTGTCGCGCTGCTCGTGTTGGGGCAAGGCGCGGTGTTCGCGCCGGCGCTGCGCGCTTCGAAGGTGTCGCCGGTGGAAGCAACCCGCAGCGTGTGATGTGAAGTCCTCCCCTTCAAGGGGAGGATTTAGGTGGGGAGGGGGTTCGACGTTGCCGTCATTAAAAACCCATCCCCACCCCAGCCCTCCCCTTGAAGGGGAGTGAGAAAGAGCGTGACACCATCCCCATGAAGGGGAGGGAGAAAGAGCGTGACACGCTCCCCTTGAAGGGGAGGGAGAAAGAG
>JBOHYO010000160.1:0-2039 GCA_050737935.1 Rhodanobacteraceae bacterium | reverse complement strand
GAAATTCGAAACGCGCCTTCGACAACGCGTTGTCGCGCGCCTGCGCACCCGGATGGCCTTTGCCGAGGTCGGCTGCGTGGGCGGCGATCTTGTAGGCGACGATGCCTTCGCGCACGTCGTTCTTGTCCGGGAGCCCCAGGTGTTCCTTGGGCGTCACGTAGCAAAGCATCGCCGTGCCGTACCAGCCGATCATCGCGGCGCCGATCGCGGACGTGATGTGGTCGTAGCCCGGCGCGATATCGGTGGTGAGCGGCCCGAGGGTATAGAACGGCGCCTCGTGGCACTTGTCGAGCTGCCGCTCCATGTTCTCCTTGATCAGGTGCATCGGCACGTGGCCGGGGCCCTCGATCATCACCTGCACGTCGTGCTTCCAGGCGAGGTCGGTCAGCTCACCCAGCGTGTCGAGTTCCGCGAATTGCGCCTCGTCGTTCGCATCGGCGATGCAGCCCGGGCGCAGGCCGTCACCAAGACTGAAGGCGACGTCGTACGCCTGCATGATTTCGCACATCTCCTCAAAATGCGTGTAGAGGAACGATTCGGTATGGTGCGCGAGGCACCACTTGGCCATGATCGAACCGCCGCGCGAAACGATGCCGGTGACGCGTTTGGCGGTCAGCGGCACGAAACGCAGCAGCACGCCGGCGTGGATCGTGAAGTAGTCCACGCCCTGCTCCGCCTGTTCGATCAGGGTGTCGCGGAACAGTTCCCAGGTGAGCTCCTCGGCCGCCCCACCGACCTTTTCCAGCGCCGGGTAGATCGGCACCGTGCCGATCGGCACCGGTGAGTTGCGAACGATCCACTCGCGGGTTTCATGGATGTATTTGCCGGTGGACAGATCCATCACCGTGTCGCCGCCCCAGCGGATCGACCACACCATCTTTTCGACTTCCTCGGCGATCGACGAGCTGACCGCCGAGGTACCGATATTCGCGTTGATCTTGGTGAGAAAGTTGCGGCCGATGATCATCGGCTCGGTTTCGGGATGGTTGACATTGCACGGGATGATCGCGCGCCCGCGTGCGACTTCATCTCGTACGAACTCGGGCGTGATTTCGCGCGGAATCGCGGCCCCGAACGACTGGCCGGGATGCTGTTGCGCCAAGGCGCTGCCGCGCAATGCATCGAGTTTCTGGTTTTCCCGGATCGCGATGAATTCCATCTCGGGCGTGACGATGCCACGCCGCGCGTAATGCATCTGGGTGACATTCGAGCCCGCCTTGGCGCGGCGCGGTTTCGGCAGGTTCGGGAAGCGCACGTCCGAGAGTTGCGCGGCCTCGGCGTGGCGGCGACCGAACTCGGAGGTCCGGTTCGGCAGGTGCTCGGTATCGCCGCGTTCTTCGATCCATGCTGCGCGGAGCGGCGGCAGGCCGGCTACGAGGTCGGCTGTGAACGAGGTGTCGGTGTATGGCCCGGAAGTGTCGTACAGGGTGAACGGCGCATTCGCTTCCACGCCGAACATCGCAGGCGTTTCCGTCAGCACGATTTCCCGCATGGGCACGTGGATGTCGTCCCGGGTGCCGGTGACGTAGGTCTTTCGCGAACCGCGAATCGGCGAGGTGACGGTTTCGGAAAGCTGCTGCGCTTCCCTCAGGAGGTCGGAAGGCTGGGCGTTCATCGGCGTCGCTCCGGATTCAGGGCAGGGATCGCGGATACTGCCTCGCTGCAAAGCCCGCGCGCCTACGCGTGCTTCTTCGCAGAGCGATCCGCGCTTGAATACGGGCGGCGCCGGTCGCATGGACATGCGCCATGCGGCGAAGCTCCCTACACCGGTGCGAACCGGATCAGGTTCCAAGGGTTTCTCTCAGCCGATGCGGTCCTTCGCCTGCGGCACCCCCGCTTCAATGCACTATTGAAGCATGTTTGTCGGGCGATGGCGAATGCGCGCGGGTCCGGCGTTTGGTCAGGCCATGGATGGCCGTTCTGATGCTTTGGACCGGATACTTCGTTCGAAGCGGGTGTTGTGGAAAGTCAGGCTGCGGATGACCGTTCTGGCGTCGCCAGAATCGGGAGCATCCGCTGTCGCGGCCAGGCCCGACGAG
>JBOHYO010000159.1:0-2844 GCA_050737935.1 Rhodanobacteraceae bacterium | reverse complement strand
GAGCGGAATGTAGTTCGCCGCGAAAAGCCATCCCCCTCTCGCGCTGCGCGCGCGTTCGCTGCGCTCCGCCCTTCGTTCCGAAGGGGGAGAAAGCCCGCCAAGCGCGGCACTTTGCGGGTGAGAGAAGAAAAACCCGCCAGGCGCGTGGCACCTGGCGGGTGAAGGGAAACGTGTTACCGAGTACGCGGATTTACTTCACGGGGTTGCCATCCGCATCAATGACATGCACTTCGCCCAGGCTCAGGGCACGCACCGGTTTTTCAATCTTGGACAAATCGCCCACGATCACCCAGGTCAAATGATCTGGATGGATCACTTCCTTGGCGGCGGCTTCCACGTCGGCATTCTTCTGGGCCTCGATGCGGCCCTTCAGGGTCTGCACGTAGTCATCCGGACGGTCGTACTTGACGATGCCCGCGACCGCGGACAACACCGCCTGCGCGGTTTCGTACTGGCCCGGCATCTTGCGGATGTCGTTGTCCTTGATCTTCTGGATTTCCTTGTCGGTGAGCGGCTTGTTGCCGACCACCGCGCGCGCTTCCTTCAGCACTTCGTCCGCGGACGGCGCCGTCTTGTCGGTCTGCACCGGCGCGTACATCAGGTACGGTCGCTGCCCGATCGCGCTCGGGCTGAAGCTGAAGGCACCATAGGCCCAGTGCTTGTCCTCGCGCAGGTTCATGTTGAGTCGCGAGGTGAAGGTGCCGCCGAACGCCCCGTTCATGGTGCCGATCTCGAGGTTGTTGGGCGCCTTGGTGGATGGTGCGACCAGCCCCGCGATGATCACCGACTGCTGCGCACCCGGCCGATCAACCAGGTACACGCTGGAAGCGGCCGGGTACTCGACCTTGGCGAGGTTCCTGGCCGGGACCGGCGACGCCGGCGCCTTCCAGTCGCCGAACACCTTCTCGAGCTGCGGGATGATCGCCTCCAGCGCGGTGTCGCCCGCCACCAGGATCTTCATGTTGTCGGGGCGGATGTAGTCGTGCACGAACCCGCGCATGTCATCCGTGGTCAACGACTTGATCGAGGCCTCGGTGCCGGAGCCGGTGAACGGGATTGCGTAGGCGTTGCCCTTGCCATACAGGATCGGCGGCAGCAGCCGCAGCGCCAGCGCGGTCGGCTGGGTCTTCTCTTGCGCGATACCCGCGAGCCACTGCCCGCGCAGGCGCGCGACGTCCGCGTCGCGGAAGGCCGGATTGCGCACGATGTCGGCGTACAAAGCCAGCGAGTCGGCGAGGTTCGCATCCAGCGCGCTCATCCACGCGTTGCAGATGTCGAGGTCGCAACCGCTGGCGATCTCGGCACCCAGCCGCTGCTTGCGCTTGGCGATCTCGACGGAATCGAGATCCCGGGTGCCCTCGTCCAGCATGCCCATCGTGAAGCTGGACGTGCCGAGCTTGCGGCCCTGGTCCGCGGCATAGCCCGCGTCGAACAGCGCCTCGACCTGCACCACGGGAATCGAGTGACGCTCGGCGAGCACCACCTCGATGCCGTTCTTGAGCTTGCCGTGCTGCAGTTCCGGGAAGGTCAGGTCGGGGAACGCAGTGACCTTCGGGACGCCTTTGTTGCGATCGACATCGGTCTTGGTGACCTTGTAGTCGCCCGCAGGCGTGAGCTGGTCGGCAGGCCGGCCCGGGATGGCGGCACGCCCGGCGATCGTCGCGGCATCTGCCGCCTCGACTTTGCCCGGCACCACCGTCAGCGTGTAGTCGCCCTTCGACAGCCACTTGTCCGCGGCGGCTTTCACGTCGGCCGGGGTCGCGGCCATCGTGGCATCGTAATCCTTCTTCCACGCGCCCGGGTCATCGCGATAGACCTGGCCTTCGGCCAGCGTCACCGCCTTGCCGCGGAACCCGCCGATCTGTTCCAGCCCACGGATGGTCGAAGCCTGGTAGGTGGTTTTGGCGCGCGCGAGTTCGTCTGCGGTCGGGCCATGCTTCAGGAACTTCGCCCATTCATCGGCGATCGCGGCTTCGACTTTTTTCGCGTCGGCGCCCTTCTTCACGTCGACCTGCAGCAGGGTCATGCTGGCAAGCTCGAATGTCATGTTGCCGACCGACACGTCGTCCGCCAGCTTGTCCTGGTAGACCAGCCGCTGGTACAAACGCGAAGTCTTGCCGCCGCCGAGCACCTGCGCGGCAAGATCCAGCATCAGGCCGTCGTTGCCCTTCGCATCGAGGCCCGGCGTATTCCATTCGCGGTAGATGCGCGTTTGCGCGACGTTGTCGGTCATCGTGCCGGAGGTCGAGGTATCGCGCGCGGTGACCCAAGTCTGCGGCCGCGGCACGCGCGGACCGGCCGGGATGCCGCCGAAATACTCCATGGCCTTTGCACGAGCCTGATCCGGCGTGATGTCGCCAACCAGCAGCAGGGTGGTGTTAGCGGCGCCGTAGTAGTCCTTGAACCACTGCTTCACGGTGTTGAGCGAAGCGGCGTTGAGATCCGCCATCGAACCGATGGTGTCGTGGTGGTACGGATGGTCGGCCGGGAAAGCGTTGGCCTGGATATCCTCGAACGCGCGACCGTAGGGCTGGTTTTCGCCCTGGCGCTTCTCGTTCTGGACCACGCCGCGCTGCTCGTCCAGTTCCTTTTGGCCGATCGCGCCGAGCAAGTGACCCATGCGATCGGATTCCATCCACAGCGCCATGTCCAGCGCGCTGGTCGGCACTGTTTCGAAGTAATTGGTGCGATCCAGCCAGGTCGTGCCGTTCATGCCAGTGGCGCCGACCAGTTCGAACGGCTGGAAGTATTCACCCTTGTGGTGTTCCGAGCCCTGGAACATCAGGTGCTCGAACAGGTGCGCGAAACCGGTCTTGCCTTCCGGTTCGTAGCCCGAGCCCACGT
>JBOHYO010000158.1:0-5007 GCA_050737935.1 Rhodanobacteraceae bacterium | reverse complement strand
TCGTACACGCGGGCCAGTTCCAGGCTCAGGGAATAGCGCCGCAGCGGGTCGCCCTCGCCATCGAGGTATTCGCGCAGGGGCGCAAGCGACGGACCCTCCAGCGGCTCGCCGAGCAGTCCGAACAGATGCCAGCGGAGGACATCGACGTCGAATGGGGACCGCTCGGGCAATCCGGGCTGCGCCGCTTGCAGCAACTCCCACGCGAACTGCGCGGGCGGGGTGAATTCGACGTTCGCAAGCACGCCCAGCCGCTCGGCCAGATGCACCTGCAGCCAGCGCTTCAGCCCCACCTGGGGCACCACGACGCGCGCGGGGACGAGCGGGTTGCCTTGCGCGGCGGCCAGCCGCTTGCCGAGATCATCGGCAAGTTTCGCGGCGTCGTTGCCGGTGACGAGACGGAACATGCGAACCCCTGTACGACGATCCGTCCAGTATGCCTGCCGTTCTCTCACCGGATGAGACCGTGGCGGACACGTGGGCATCCTTGCCCGAGTGCATTATTGAGAATGAGTCGTATTCGTGAGAGGATCCGATCCTTGCTCCGGTTGACCCCCCCGCATGGCCACGAACCGCCTGCTGACGTCCTTTCGCACCCTGCACCTGTACATGGGCGTATTCACCGCGCCGGCATTGCTGTTTTTCGCGTTCACGGGGGCGTTGCAGAGCGTGTCGTTGCACGAAGCCTCGCGCACCGGCGATTACCGGCCGCCGGCGTGGCTCGCCAGCATCTCTCACCTGCACAAGAAGCAGAGCCTCGACGTACCGGTCAAGCGCGCGCGGCCGAAAGCTACCGCCGCCGCCGCCGCCGCTCCGGCCGGCGGGAAAACGGCGCCCGCCGTCGCGGACCAATCCGTGCCCGCATTGCGCCGGCGCAATCTGGTACCGATGAAAGCCTTCTTCGTGCTGGTGTCGCTCAGCCTGTTCCTCTCGACGGTGAGCGGCGTGTACATGGGCTGGCGGTACGCGCGCAACCGCCGCCGCTATGGGGCGACGCTGGTCGCAGGTGTCGCGGTGCCGGTGTTGCTGCTGCTGTTATGAGCCACCCCGGGTGGCCTGCGTGCGACCGCCGGTTGGTCCGGCGCCGCGTGATCGCGCAAAATGGCCGGATGCAAGATCCGTCTGCAGCCGGAGATGCGGGCGGCGCCGCGACGATCGCCGTTGCCGGCCTGGCCGCGCTGGCGGTGGCCATGGGCATCGGTCGCTTCGCGTTCACGCCGGTCATGCCGATGATGGAAGCCGACGCCGGACTGACGCTGCGGGCGGCGGGCTGGCTGGCGGCCGCCAACTACCTTGGCTACTTCATCGGCGCATTGTGTGCCGCGCGATTGTCGTTCGCGCAGGCGGTGCGAGGTGGTCTGCTATTGATCGCGGCGGCGACGTTCGCGATGGGCTTCACCCATGCATTCGCGTTGCAACTGGTCCTGCGGCTCGTCGCCGGGCTGGCCAGCGCTTGGGTACTGGTGCACGTGTCCGCCTGGGCGTTGACCAGACTATTGTCGCTGGGGCGCTCCGACGCAACCGGCTTCCTGTATGCAGGCGTCGGGATCGGTGTCGCCGCCGCGGGATTGATCGTGATGGCCACGATGCAGCTGCGCATCGATTCGGATCGCACCTGGCAATTGTTCGGTGGATTGTCGCTACTCGCGACATTGGCGCTGTGGCGGGTTTTCCGCGGTGCGCCGCCCGCGCCGGCCGTGGTCCGCACGCGATCGCGCATCCGCTGGACCGCCGACCAGCGCCGGCTGACGTGGTGCTACGGCGCGCTCGGCATCGGCTACATCATCCCGGCGACCTACCTGCCGTCCATGGCGCATCGCTTCGTCACGGACCCGCTGGTCTTCGGTCTCGCCTGGCCGGTATTCGGCGTTACCTCGGCGTTGTCCACCTGGATCGCCGCGCGTTGGCTGGCGCAGGTCGATGACCGGAAGCTGTGGGCGATCTGCTACCTGATGATGGCGGCGGGTTGTGCGCTACCCGCGTTGTGGCCGAGCTTCACCGCGATCCTGATTTCGGCGCTGCTGGTCGGCGGCACCTACATGGTGGTGACGATGCAGGGATTGCGCGAGGCGCGCCGCGCGGCCGGTGCCGGGGCGACGGCGTTTATCGCGATGATGACCGCGGCCTTCGCGATCGGACAGATCCTTGGCCCGCTGCTGGTGAGTGCGGTGGCGCACCTGCCGCACGGGTTCAGTGCCGCGTTGCTGGCCGCCGCGGTCGTGGTTTTGTTGGCGGCGATCTCGTTGTGGCGATCGGCGGGCGATGCGTAGGTTGGATGGAGCAACGCGAAGCTCGGCACCGTCGTGGCGATTGTGTTGGGCTTCTCCCGGATCAATCCGGGATCAACCCAACCTACGATCGGAATTACGCTATTGCCGAGTCCCGAATTACACGATCGGCACCTTGCGGATGTTGTTCTTCGGGTCCAGCCAGAACGAGTCCTTGACGAAGCGGTTGAACAGCTCCGGCGGCAGCACCGATTCGCGCTTGGGCGCCGACACCTTCGCCTTCACCGTGTGCAGGCCGGGCAGCCCGAGCCGCGCGTCGAATTCATCGGCCGCGTATTCGATGTGGTCGAAGTCGTGCTCGAACCAGGGCTCGCCGATGAACTTGTAGAGCGCCTGCATCGCGGCCTTCGGATCGCGGGTGAGGCCTTCGTAACTCAGCAGCATCAGCCGCCCGGACGCGTAGTGGCCGTAAAAGGCTTCCTTGGTGGCCTGGAACGAGAAGCCGACCATCCCGTTCACGTCGATCAGCGCTTCGGCGCGCGAGTACACGGTACCGTTCGGATTGAAATGGAAGATCTTGTTCGCGGAAAGCGGCTGCTTGCGCACCAGCCGCTCGACGCTGTCCAGTACCCATGGCATCTCGCGCACGCAAGCGATCACCTTCGAGTTGGGGAACAGCGTCGCGAGCATCGGCAGCTTGCTGCACCATACGCGACCGGTGTCGAACACCACGTCGGTTCCGTGGAAACCGCCGTAGTAGTTCTGGAACACCCCGCGCAGCACCGCGGCGCGCTGCGCTTCGTTGATCACCACCGAGAAGTCGTTCTTGCCGCTCATCTCCGCCACCAGCACGCTGACCATGTCGCCCAGCGGACTGGTCATGCCGGCATGGAAGCGCGGGTTCTGCTTGAGGATGGCGGAAAGCAGCGTGCTGCCCGAACGGGGCAAGCCGGAAATGAAATGCAGCTTTTCGGGGGGCTTGCCTGGCGCCGGCCTCGCCGCCGCGGGTGTCTCGGCAGCAGGCTTGTCCGAAGCGGATTTCTCCGGTGTGGGCTTGGCAGGCATGCGCGTCTCCCCGAGGCGTGAAAGGCTAGGGAGTGTACCGAAATTGTCGTGGCCGCGATGCTCCGGTCCTGCGCTAGGCCAGCAGGTCGGCGAACTCCGGATGCCGGCGGATGAACGCCGCCGCATACGAGCAGGCCGGAACCACCTTCCAGCCTTCGCGGCGAGCGGTCTCCAGCGCGACGCGCGTCAATTCCGCAGCCACGCCGCGCCCGCCGATCGCGGGTGGCACGCCGGTATGGGTGATGGTCATCACGCCGCCGCGCGAACCGCCTTCGTGCAACACGTAGTCGAGTTCACCGCGATGGCCTTCAAGGTCCACGCGGAACTGGCGTGCCTCCGCGTTGTGAATGACGTCCATGTGGACTCCTGCTCATGGTCGGTCAGCTTCCGTCTTGCGTCGGCGGACACCGTCCGCCCTGCAGCCACCGAATGGCGGGCATTGCTGCCCTACACCTCGCTGCGCGTCCGCACCTCGGCGAACGTCCAGTCGCGCAGCAAGTCACCATTTTCCCACACCGTCGTCATGGCGTCTTCCCAACCTTGCCCGAGCGTCACGGAATTGCCTTCGATCGCGCCATCCTGCAACGCGACGGTCTCGAAGGTTCCGTATCCGCGATGCCTTGCCAATGTCAGCCGACCGGGCCGCGAGGCCTTGGCATGGTCGGTGACCGGGTCCTTGAATACGTCGGCCCACTTGCCGTCGATGCGGGCGGCCGAGCATTTCAATGCGAACTTCTGGGTGTCGCGGTCCAGCTTCTGCAGCAGCGCCCCGCCCATCCCGAAGGCGAGGTTGTCGGCGGAATACTTCGCATGGGTGATGCGCTCGAGGATCGCGTGGATCGAATCGGGATTGACGCCATCGCCCTGGATCACGCGCACGTGGTTCAGCACCCGGTAGCCCTTGCCGTTCACCGTACTGCCGAACGCCGAGTTCAACAGCCTGAGGGTCCGGTGCACGATATCGGCGGGGTCGCCGGAATCCGGCCGCACCACCAGCGTCGCACCACTCTTGATCACTTCGTCGCGCAGCGCGCCGCCCCACATTTCCCTGACCGCGCGGAATACGTCGTAGCTGTCCGAGACGCAGGCGACGACGGCCCCCGGTTTGGCGAACTGGCGCAGCATGTTGCGGTAGGCGTCGAGCTCGCGGTCCTTCCCCCACGCGGTGATGGTGCTGTGTTCGGCCGCGGGAATCGAGAAGCCCGCCATGTCATCGCCGTAGTATTCGCGCGCGGCCAAGACTCCGAGAATCGTGTCGGTACCACGGAAGTTGACGAGGTGCGCCATGCCGCCCAGTGCCGCGGATTCCGCACTCGACACCCCGCGCGAGCCGAAGTCGTGCAGCTTGAATGCAATCTGCGCGGTCGGGTCATCGCTGGTCTTGTCGAGATACTCGCGGATCGTCTGCTTCACGTGCCAACTGATCGTCGCGACCGTCACCGGATACCAGACCCGCATCAGCAACGTTTCCACGTAAGAGGGCACCCAGAAACAATCGGGGCAGGTGCTCTCGATCGTGATCAACGCCTGGTGTGTCGGTACCACCGTGCCTTCCGCGACCGCGCGGATCCGTAGCGGGAGTTTTCCGCGGTGCGCATCGACGATGTGTCGCCAGCCCGACTCGTGGAACGGTTCGCCGTGCGCGGCGAAGAACGTCTTGGCCTGGCCGATCATCGCCGCCGTCACCGGCTGCGCGAGATATTCCTTCAGGATCGAC
>JBOHYO010000157.1:0-2101 GCA_050737935.1 Rhodanobacteraceae bacterium | reverse complement strand
AAGTTTGCCATCCATTGGTCGAGGCGCTTGATGCCCATCTGCAACGCGAGCGAGTAAAAGTAGGTGTTGACCGATTGGGTGATGGCCTGCGCCAGGTCCACGCGGCCGGCGCCATAGCGCTGGTCGTCGCGGTACCCGCGCGAGGAACCCGGGATGTAGAACGTTCCGGTGGACAGCACGGTATCGGAGGGCTTGCGCAGGCCGAGTTCGACCCCGCCGAGGCCGAGGAACGGCTTGACCGTGGAGCCCGGCGGATAGCCGCCGCGCATCGCGCGGTTGAGCAACGGTTTCTCGGGATCCTCCAGCAGCGCGGAGTAGTCGGCCTGGCTGATGCCGTTCACGAACAGATTTGCGTCGAAACTGGGCACCGTCACCATCGCGAGGACATCGCCGTTGCGCGGGTCGATTGCGACCGCGGCGCCGGTTTCGCCGTCGAAGCCGTCCATGGCGGCGCGCTGCAGCCGTTC
The DNA here is from genome assembly GCA_050737935.1 of Rhodanobacteraceae bacterium. GTDB lineage: Bacteria > Pseudomonadota > Gammaproteobacteria > Xanthomonadales > Rhodanobacteraceae > 66-474. Next base: position 1,634 of record JBOHYO010000157.1, on the reverse strand, counting down.
GTCGATGGTCAGGTACAGGTTCTTTCCCGGTTTGGCCGCTACCCGCTGCAACACCCGCAAGGGCCGCTGGTTGGCGTTCACCTCGACCAGTTCGTAGCCCGGGGTGCCGTGCAGCAGCTTCTCGTACTGCTTTTCGATGCCGCTCTTGCCGATGTGGGTGGTGCCGGCGTAACGCTCGGGATCGATGCGCTTGAGTTCCTTTTCGTCGATGCGGCCGACATAGCCGATGACGTGGGCGAACTCGGCGCCATAGGGATAGTTGCGCGTGAGGTAGGGCGCGACGCTGACGCCCGGGAATTGCCACTGGCTGACCGCGAACCGGTCGCGCTCGCTTTCCGACAGATGGAACTTCAAGGGCACCTGCTCGAACGAGCGGTGCTGCTTCAGGCTCTGCTGGAAGCGGCGGATGTCATCGTCCGTCAGCGGCACCACCGCGGAGAGCCGGTACAGCAACCCGTCCATGTCCTCGACCTTGTCGGGCAGAACGTCCAGCCGGAACGCAGGCACGTTGTCGGCCAACAGTCTGCCGTCGCGGTCGTAGATCAATCCCCTCGGTGGCGACAGGTGGCGCAGGCGCACCCGGTTGTCGCGGGCGCGGGTCGAATAGTCGGCGTGCTCGAACACCTGCAGGTACACGAATCGGCCACCGACCACCAGCAACAGCGCCAGCATGATCGCGAAGCCCGCCAGCGCGCGCCGGCCGAAACGCGCGCGCTTGGCGCGTTCGTCCGGGAGTTCGTCGTGCCGAGTCATGTCGCCCTCGCGCCCTTTCCGCGCAGGCGGGTGTTGACGTCGTCGATCAGCAGGAACACGAACGGCCAGACGAGCGCCCCGACCACCGGCGCGAGCCACGACAGCGCCGGCATCGGCGGGTCACCCGCGAACGCGCGGATCAGCGCCTGCAGCACCTGGTTGTTGAGCAACAGCAGCCATACCGCCAGCGCCTGTTGCCACATCGGGAAGAAACGCAGGCGTGAACGAAAGCGCAGCACGATGAAGACCAGCACCGCGAGGCGCAGTGCCTGGTCGCCGAGCAGCGCACCGTTGAGGAGGTCGGCCGCGAGGCCGATGCCGAAGGCGAGCCCGACGCTCACCCGGTCGGATGCCTCGAGCGCCCAATAGACCAGCACCAGAGCGGGCCAATACGGCTTCAGCGGCTCGATCGGCGCCGGCAGCGGCACCAGCATCAGCAGCAGCGCCAGCGCGATGCCGATCCAGAACGTCCAGCCTTGTCCGCGCATGCGGTTCATGGCGCGGCTCCGGGCCGCGGCGACCCCGTCTTCGAGGCATGGGTGGGCGCGAGCGAAGCTGGCGGGCCCTCCAGCGGCGCGGGTGCGGGCGGGCCGACCGGCTCCGGCTGGTCGCGCAGCAGCAGCACTTCGCCGCTGCGCTCAAGCTCGGCCGCCGGCTTCACGATTGCCTGCAGGAACATGCCGGACGGGTCGCGCTGCAATGCGGTGACGGTGCCGACCGGGAATCCCCCGGGAAACCGCCCACCGAGGCCCGAGGTAACCAGTTGGTCACCCGCCTTGATGTCCGAAGACAGCGGCAGGTCCGGAACGATCAACTGTACCGGGTCGCCGGTGCCGTGCGCGATGCCCCGCAGGCCGGTGCGCGTGACCATCACCGGGACC
>JBOHYO010000156.1:0-3712 GCA_050737935.1 Rhodanobacteraceae bacterium | reverse complement strand
GCATCTCACCCCGTCCGACCGTACCTTCATGAAACACTTCGCGATCATGATCGCGATGCTGGGAGGCATGGCGGTCGTTTTCCTCATCATCGGAGGCTTGGTGTGGTCGTCGTTGCCGAAAGAGGGCAACCACGCCCAGGTGCAGCAGGCCTCCGGACGCATCACCCCCGTCGGCTCCGTGTACGCGGGCAACACCGGGCGTGCCGCGATGGAAGCCGCCAAGGCCAGCGCCACCAAGGCGGCCGCCTCGCAGGTCGCCTACGGTGGCACCACCGATGGCAAGGTGATCTTCGGCAAGCTTTGCACCACCTGCCATTCGACGGGTGCGACGGGCGCGCCCAAGATCACCGACAAGGCCGCGTGGGCGCCGCGCCTCAAGGAAGGCATCGATACGCTGGTCAAGCACGCGATCGACGGCTATACCGGTCCCGACGGCAACCACATGCCGGCCAAGGGCGGCAATCCGGCGCTCACCGACGAGCAGATCGAAGCCACCGTGAAGTGGATGGCCTCGCAGGTCAAGTGAGTGCAGGATGCACTCATCCCGGCCAGTACTATGGATGTACGCTGAGCCGGGATCCACTTGACGCGTCATATTCTTGATTGCTCTTGCCGCTGGCGATCGCGCGCATGGCGCGCTCCTACAACGGTGCTCGTAGGAGCCGATCGCGCGCATGGCGCGTTTCTACAACGGCGCTCGTGGGAGCCGATCGCGCGCGCCTACAACAGCGCCTGTAGGAGCGGGCCATGCCCGCGACCTGTCCGCTCAGCGCGTCCGCGCGATCCGTTTGGCGCAAGAAGCGCGGTAGTTTCGCGAATGACCGTCGAAAGTGGGTGCGGCGCGCCCGAACTCACCCCGCGATATAGCGCTGCAGGTGGTCGATCTCGGCCGCCTGGTCGTCGATCACCGCCTTGACGAGGTCGCCGATCGACACGATCCCGACCAGCTTGTTGTTTTCCAATACCGGCAGGTGGCGGACGCGCAGTTCCGTACACAGGCGCATGCATTCATCGACGGTGGTGGCCGGTGCCACGCTGGTCGGCGCCGGGGTCATGATGTCCGATACCGGCGTTTCCCGCGAGGAGCGTCCCTTGAGGATCACCTTGCGGGCGTAATCGCGCTCGCTGACGATGCCTGCCAGTGCCTGGCCGCGCATCACCGGCAGCGCGCCGACACTGCGCTCGGCCATCATGCGGATGGCATCGAGCACCGGCGCCTCCGGGGTGATGGTGTAGACCGCGTTGCCCTTGCCGTCCAGCAGATGTTTGACCTGTCGCATGGGAGTCTCCTTGGGTGGCAGGCGATGTGTATCGACATACATCATCCTCACTCTTCCTTGCCCCGCGAGCAAATGGCCAAGCCTGCCCCGGACTTGATCCGGGGGCGCGGCCACGTGGCATGGCGCTAGCAGGCCCTAGTCTACCGCTTGCGGAACCGGTCCTCCGGATTGTCCACCTTGGGCTTCGGCGGGTGCTTGTCCAGCACGTAGGACACTCCGCCGAGTTGGCGCATCTGCTGCTCGATCCATGCCGCGCGCTTCTGCACATAGGCCGAGGGGCGGCCGGCGTGCCAATCGCGCGGATCCGGCAGCACCGCGGCCAGCAGCGCGGCCTGGTGCCTGGTCAGCCGCGACGCAGGTTCGTGGAAATAAATTCGCGCGGCCGCCTCCGCGCCGTAGATGCCATCGCCGAATTCGGCGATGTTCGCGTACACCTCGAGCACGCGGCGCTTGGGCCAGGTGATGTCGATCAACACCGTGAAGTAGGCTTCGAGGCCCTTGCGGAAAAATCCGCCGCCCGACCAGAGGAACAGGTTGCGCGCGGTCTGCTGGGTAATGGTGCTGGCGCCGCGCAGCCGTCCTCCGGCCTGGGCGACATCGATCGCGGAGCGGATCGAGCCGATGTCGAAGCCGTGATTGAAGGGGAACGTCTGGTCCTCGCCCGCAACCATTGCCAGCGGCACCACCGGCGCGATGCGTTCGAACGGCACCCACCGGTAGTGGATCGTGAAATCGTGGTGGCCGCGCCACGCCTCGCTCACCTTGCGCTCGAGCATGTAGGCGCTGGTCGGCGGTGGCACGAAACGCAAAAGCAGCACCATCAGCCAGGTGATCGCAACGAGCGCCACGAGAATCCACAGCAGCCTTCGCAACCATCGATGCGCGAACGAGCCCCGCCCTGCGACGCGGGTCCCGGCCGGTCGCGTCATGCCGGAGCTTTGGACACGGTGTCGCTGACCCAGGTTTCCAGCGGTTGCGCCGACGCGTACAGGAAGCCCTGCGCGAAACGGCAGCCCATCTTGAGCAGCAGGTCGCGTTGCGCGGCCGTTTCGACGCCTTCGGCGATCACCTGCATCGACAGCAGGTTCGCCATCGCGAGGATGGTGCGGATCACCGCGACGCCGCCTTCGCTTCCGGCATCGAGGCCGGTGATGAACGAGCGGTCGATCTTGAGCGCCTGCACCGGATACTGGTGCAGGTACGAGAGCGAGGAATAACCCGTGCCGAAATCATCAAGTGCGATCCCGATCCCGGCGCCGCGCAATGTCTGCAGGATGCGCTTGGCTTCGGGCGGGTTTTCCAGCATCGCGCGTTCGGTGACCTCGACCCGGATGCGCACGGGCGACACGTCGTGGTCGGCGAGCAGCCTGAGCAGCCGCCGGTCCAGTTCGGGATTGCGGAAATGCCGCGGCGAGAGGTTGATGCTGACGAACAGGCCATCGCCCGCGGCCAGCGAATTGGCATCGTGGCAAACCTGCTCGTAGATCTGCCAGTCGATCGTTTCCGAAGCGCCGGTATCCTCGGCAACCCCGAGGAACTCGCCCGGCAGCAGCAGTCCGTTCTCGGGATGGCGCCACCGCATCAGGGCTTCATAGCCCAGCACGGAGCCGTCCGCCAGATCCACGATCGGCTGGTAATAAGGTACGAACTCGCCGCGCGTCAGACTGCGGCGCAGGTCGTTTTCGATTTCCATCAGGGACACGGCCTGGCGCCGGAGCCCTTCATCGAAAACCGCATAACGATGCCGTCCGTCGGCCTTGGCGCGGTACATCGCCGAATCGGCGTCGCGCAGCAACTCCTCGGGGTGCCGGTAGTGCGCGGTCGCGAGCGTGATGCCGATCGAGGTGGAGGTGAACAATTCCTTGGCCGCGAGCCGGAACGGGGCGTTGAGATCGTCGATGATGCGTTTGGCGATGCGGGATGCCTGGTCGGCGTCGGCGACGCCCTCCAGCAGCACGCCGAATTCGTCGCCGCCCAATCGCGCCACCACGTCTTCGGACTTGACGCAGGCGCGGATGCGACCGCCGGCCTGGAACAGCAAGTCGTCGCCGATCAGATGCCCGACCGAATCGTTGATGACCTTGAAACGGTCAAGGTCCATGAACAACACGGCGAAGCCCCTGCGCGAATCGGCCTGATAACGCTCCAGCGCCCGTTCCAGCCGCTGCATCAGCAGGTCGCGGTTGGGCAGGCCGGTCAGTGAATCGTGCAGCGTTTCGTATTTCAGGCGCGCCTCGATGCGTTCGCGCTCGGCAATCTGGGCGCGCAGGTCGCGATTGGCCAGTGCCAGCGCGCGGGTGCGTTCGCCGACGCGGTGTTCGAGGTTGGAGTACGCGCGCCGCAACGACTCGGTGGCGCGCACGCGTTCCAGTGCATTGGCGATGTGGTAGGAAACGAAGGTCAGCAGTTCCTGGTCGCGCAGCGTGTAATGG
>JBOHYO010000155.1:0-2384 GCA_050737935.1 Rhodanobacteraceae bacterium | reverse complement strand
CAGCAACGTTCAAGGCGTTCCGCTTCCATGCGCACCAGCTCGGGCCGCCGCTGCGGCAACGGCAGGTGTATGTGCTGGTGATCGGCGAGAGCAGCCGGCGCGCGAACTGGCAACTGTTCGGGTACGGACGCGCGACCAATCCCGAATTGTCGGAGCTGCAGAACCTCGTGCCGCTGACGCGCTTCATCACCTCGTGGCCGGAGTCGATCGCCGCGATCCCGATGATCCTGACGCGACGCAAGCCGGACATGGCCTGGGATGCGCCCTGGCACGAGGCGTCGATCCTGCGCGCGATGGGCGAAGCCGGCTACGAGACGTACTGGATTTCCAACCAGCAGGCGATCGGCGAATTCGATTCGCCGGTGTCGATGTACGCCTACGAGGCCGAACACGTCGAATGGCTGAACCACGCGTCCTGGATGGCGCCGGGCAGCTACGATGGCGATCTCGTCCGACCGCTCGAGGACGCGCTGCATGCATCCGGCGACGATCTTTTTATCGTGCTGCACATGATGGGCAGCCACGTGCAATACGACTACCGCTATCCGCAGGCGTTCGAACGCTGGAAGCCGACGCAGGTCTCGCCGCCGGGCGAGGGCACCCGCATCGAACGGGCGCGCAACAGTTACGACAACTCGGTCCTGTATGGCGACCACGTGCTGGCCCAGGTGATCGGCGTGCTGAAACGCAGCGGCGCGGTGACCGCGTTGTGGTTCGAGTCCGACCACGGCGAGCTGATCCCGACGCCGACCTGCGACGAGGAAGGCCACGGCGTCGGCACGGTGCCCGAATACGAGATCCCGGCGTTCTTCTGGTATTCGGATTCGTATGCAAAACACTTTCCGCAACGCGTGGACGCCTTGCGCGGCAACGCCGGCAAGCGCACCCTCTCGGCGGACACCTTCGAATCGCTGATCGACATGGCGGGCGTGACGTTCCCCGGCCACGACGAAACCTGGAGCCTGTTCAGTCGCGACTGGCGCTACCACAAGCGCTGGGTAGCGCAAACGCGGCACATCGATTTCGACACGGCGCGGATCGACAAGGGCTGCGAACGCGTGCTGCCGGGAAAAGAAGGGGGTCAGGTTCACTTTTCGCATGACACTCCGGAAGATGCAGACCGAATTGAAAAGTGAACCTGACCCCCTTCTTCGCCATTACGTGGTGGCCCTGACCGGGGGCGTTGCGTCGGGCAAGAGCGCCGTGTCGAAGCGCTTCGAGGCACTGGGCATCGGCGTGTACGACGCGGACGTCGCCGCGCGCGAAGTCGTGGAACCGGGGACGCCTGCGCTCTCGGAAATCCAGGTCGTGTTCGGTCACGACGCGCTGCACACCGACGGCTCGCTCGATCGCCACGCGATGCGCGAACGGGTGTTTGCCGACGCGCAAGCACGCAAGCAACTCGAAGCCATCATTCATCCGCGCGTGCGCGCCTGGTTGCGCCACAAGGTCGCGGCGGACCGCGGCACGTATTGCATGCTCGCGATCCCGTTGCTGGTCGAGAACCGCGCCGAATACGACTGGGTCGACCGGGTGCTGCTGGTCGACGCGCCGGAGGAACTGCAGGTCGAGCGGCTGATGGAGCGCGATGGTGTTGCACGCGAGCACGCGGAAACGATGCTGGCCGCGCAATCGACCCGCGAGCAACGACTCGCGATTGCCAGTGACGTAATCGTCAATGACGGTGAGGAAGCCGCACTGGATGCGCGGGTCGAGGCGCTCCACGCGCAGTACCTCGAGCTCGCCCGTACGTTGGGCTGACCGCGGAAAGCCCGTAGGTTGGGCTGACCGAGGCTTCATCGCGGGAAGCCCAACGTTGGTGAAACGAATGCCGTTGGGCTTCCCCCGGACCAAGTCCGGGGTCAACCCAACCTACCCAAACAGCGTGGCAAACGCGCGGACGCCTGCGACGCCTTGCGCGCCGGCTGCCCGCGCGCGTTCGAGATCCGCCGGCTCGACGCCGCCGAGCGCGTACGCCGGCAGGCGCGCATCGGCGACCAGTCGCGCGAACCCATCCCAGCCGAGCGGCCGAGCTCCCGGGTGGGAAACGGTGGCTCGCACGGGCGACAAGATCGCGAAGTCCGCACCGAGCCGCGCGGCGAGTTCGAGTTCTTCCGCGTCGTGGCATGAGGCGCCTACCCAAGATGTCGAGGGCAACGGGCGCTCCCGCAGCTCGCGCAATTGTGCTGCCCGCAGGTGAACGCCCACGCCAAGCTCGCGCGCAAGATCGACGTCGTGGTTGAACAGCAGGCGTTCTCGCAGCGACGGGTCGGCGGCAAGCCGAGCGGCGGCAATTCGGCCAACCTCTTCGTGCGGCATGCCGGGCATTCGCAGCTGCACCAAAACGGAGCAAAAAACGGGGTCAGGTACACTTTTCGAACCGG
>JBOHYO010000154.1:0-3706 GCA_050737935.1 Rhodanobacteraceae bacterium | reverse complement strand
GATCTACACAGCATGGAGGTAACGATGAAGAGGATGCTTGCAATGGGTGTTGCCGGCGCACTGGCGACCGGCCTTTCCTTCGCCGCGTTCGCGCAAGGCGGCGTGACCACCGAAGTGAGCACCGCGCATGCGCACGCGCTCATGGCGCAAAGCGCCACCACCGTCAAGATGGCGCACACGCATCTGCACCACGTCATCAACTGCCTGGTCGGCCCCGGTGGCCACGGCTTCGATACCAAGGCCGGAAACCCCTGCAAGGGCCAGGGCGATGGCGCTCTCCCCGGTTCAACCAGCGATGCGGCGCTGCACTCGAAGCTGGAGACCGCGTTGACCGAAGCGCAGACCGGACTGAAATCGGATTCGCTGGCCAGCGTGCACGAAGACGCCAGCAAGATTGCCGCTACCCTGCAGGACACCGGCACGCCGGCGCAGAAAGCCAGCGGCGGATACTCCTGGTAAGGCATGCCGCACGGCCACGGCCATGCCGCGGCCGCGCGACCTGACATGGGTCAACCACGCCTGCGCGCCGCGAGCGGACACTGCGCAGCCTGGAACGGGGGTCCTGCCATGGCAGTCCGCTACACCGGGGTCTCGACCAACGTCCTCGACGCGGTGGGTGACACGCCGCTGCTCGAAATCGACGGCGTGTTCGCGAAATGCGAGTTCCTGAATCCCTCGGGATCGATCAAGGCCCGCATCGCGAAATACATCATCGAGCGCGCCGAACAGACCGGCGCGATCAAGCCCGGCGACACGATTGTCGAGGCCACCAGCGGCAATACGGGCAATGCCTTTTCGATGGTGGCCGCGGTCAAGGGCTACCGGATGATCGTGGTGATGCCGGAGGGACTCTCCAGCGAACGCGTCGCGATCTCGCGGGCATTCGGCGCCGAGGTGCTGTTCTGCGGCACCTTCCACGTCAATGACGCACTGGAACGTGCGCGCGAACTCGGTCGGCAGCCGGGGTTCTTCTTTCCGGGCCAGTTCGAGTCGGAGTGGAACGTGGACGAGAACCGCGAAATCCTCGGTCCCGAAATCCTCGCGCAACTTCCGGACGGCCGGGTACCGGATGCGTTCGTGCACGGCGTCGGCACCGGCGGCACGCTGATCGGCGTCGGGCAGGCGTTTCGCGACGCGAACCCGAAGGTGCGTCTGTTCGCGATGGAGCCTTCGGAATCGTGCACGTTGCTGTGTGGCGAAGTGGCGCTCCACCAGATCGAAGGCATCTCCGATGGCTTCGTGCCAGGCATCTTCGCGCGCCACCGCGACCTCGTCAGCGACATGCTGAGCGTGTCGAGCACCGAAGCGGTCGCCGAAATGCGCAAACTGGCGAGCACCCGGGGCCTGTTCTGCGGGCCGAGTTCCGGCGCGCACCTGATCGCCGCGCGGCGACTGCGTGAAAACTTCCCGGAACTCGAGACCGTCGTAACCATCCTCGATGACGAGGGCGAAAAGTACCTGCACGATTTCTTCATGCACCCCGCGGCATCCGACCATGCCCCAGTTCCGTTCCATTGATCAATGGAGATCAAGAACATGTCACAGCGGCTCAATTACGTCCATGCATCACCTGACGGTTTCAAGGCCATGCGTGCCCTGCAGGACCACGTCGACCATTCGGGGCTCGAGCCCAAGCTGATGGAGCTGGTGAAGATGCGCGCCTCGCAGATCAACGGCTGCGCGTATTGCCTCGACATGCACAGCAAGGACGCACGCGCGATCGGCGAAACCGAACAGCGCCTGTATCTTTTGAATGCGTGGCGCGAGTCGCCGTTCTACTCGGAGCGCGAGCGCGCCGCGCTGGCGTGGACGGAAGCCCTGACGCGCATTTCCGAAAACGAGGTATCGGACGAACTGTACGCCGAAGTCCGCAAGCAGTTCGATGAAAAGGAACTGACCGACCTGACATTCGCGGTCATCGCGATCAACGGCTGGAACCGCCTCGCGATTCCGTTCCGTTCCGAGCCCGGGCATTACCAGCCGCGCGCCCACGCCAAAAGCGCCTGACGGCATGGCGGGCGCGGAAACCCTGGACGACTTCGCGCAACTCCTCGAAGCCGCGCGACAACAACGCGAGCCGCAGCGGCTGTTGTTCGTGTTCGCCCAACGGCAACTCGAAAAGCCCGCAACCGCCGCACAACGCGAAGCTTTCGAACGCGGCGAAGGCGGACACCTGCAACCGTGCCTGTGTGTGGACAAGTCGCCCGATGAAATCGCCGACTTCGCATCGCTCGTCGAAGAATCGGGACGCACCGGCCAGCACTGGGATATCGTGTTCGTCGGAAGCCTTGAAGGCCGTGGCGGCGTTGCGCCCAACAGCGATGAAGCCGACCAACCGCTGCGCTTCATGGTCAACGCGATCAACGACGGCCGCGTTTCCGAGTTCGCGGCGTTCGACCGCGACGGGCACCCGTTGCGCTTTCTCTGACACAGCGCGCGTGTCCATGCGCGCACCATGACTGGCTTGTCATTGTGTCCTTCATCTTTTGCAGACCCACGTTATGAATGAGAATCTTGACAACGATCGAGTCGACTACATCATCCTGGCGCTATTGTGGGCCAACAGCTTCAAGGAGCCCGGTGGCCATCGCGCCTGGAAATCCCTGGACTGGGACGCGCTCGATCGGCTTCACGAGCGCGGCCTGATCGGCAACCCGCGCAGCCGTGCGCACAGCGTGACGCTGAGCGACGAAGCGTTCCAGCACGGCGGCGAACTGTTCCAGCAGTGGTTCGGAGGCGCGGCCGTGGCCGAAACGCCTGCCGTGAAAGCAGCCAAAACCAGGGCGCGGAAATCCGCTGCGCGCAGCCCGACCGTCCACCAGTTCAAGATCACCCTGGACGACACCAAGCCGCCCATCTGGCGGCGTATCCAACTGCCAAGCGACGCCACCTTCTGGGACCTGCACTGCGCCATCAACGACGCCATGGGCTGGGAAGACATGCACCTGCACTCCTTCCACATCGGCAACCGGCGCAGCGGCGTGGAGATCGGCATCCCGATGGACGACATGCCTCTGGGCGATACACCCGTCCTCGCCGACTGGGACATACCCATCGCCGAGCATTTCGGCAGGCCCAAGGCGCGCGGCAGCTACCTGTACGACTTCGGCGACGGCTGGAGTCACCAGGTCGTGCTTGAAGCCATCATCCCGCGCGAAGCGAATGCGACATATCCACGTTGCATCGACGGTGCCCGCGCCTGCCCACCGGAAGACTGCGGCGGCGCCTGGCGCTTCGCGCATCTGTGTGAACTGTTGGCCAATCCGAACAACGCCGACGAAGAAGGCGAGGAATTGCTGGAGTGGGTCGGCGACGACTTCGATCCGAACTACTTCGATCCCGCCGACGTGCGGTTCCACTCGGCCAAACGGCGACTGAAGGCATTGCGCGATGCCGGTTGACCGAGGGCAGGTCACCCGAAATGTCTGGAGAGAACCCGATCTCCTGACCTTTGACGTTGACCGGGTCGTACCAGGCTCTCGGCGCGTGCGGCAGCACCGCGCGTCCCGTCACGCAGCAGCACGGCGAATCTCGCGCAGCTCATCGGCCAATGCGCGCTCGGCGTACCACAGATCGTATTCCTGCTGCATGCGCAGCCAAAACGATGCGCCGTTGCCTGCCAGCTTGCCAACACGCAATGCCATTTCCGGGGTGAAGCCTTTGCGCTCGGCCAGAAGATCGTGCAGGGTCTGCCGGGATACGCGCA
>JBOHYO010000153.1:0-25051 GCA_050737935.1 Rhodanobacteraceae bacterium | reverse complement strand
ATTTTCTGCTGGGCAACTCCCTGACGCTACAGCCGTTCGCTGCGATCCACCTCGATGAGCGCCGCGAAGGCCGCATCGGCATCGATGCCCCGCGCGAACAGCATCGTCTGGAATCGTTCGCCCATTTCCCCGGGCAGGGTGAGGCGCTTGACCTGCTGCGCCAGTGCATAGCGCGCGGCTTCGTCCGAAGTCGCGGCGTACCCCGCGGCGAACAGCTCCTCGAGGCGGGCGGCGACCAGGAACTCCGACTGGAAACAGCAGGCCATCGGTTCGAATCCGGCGGCGATGCCGGCCTCGGCGAGCGCGGTGAAATCGACCGAGGCGGTGATGTCCTGGAGGCCCGGCAGGATCAGCGGATCGGAATGCGCGCGGTGGCGGTAGTGGCACAGCAGCGTGCCGTCGCGGCGCTCCGGCAGGTAGTACTCGCGCCGGGGATAGCCGTAGTCGACGAACAACGCCGCGCCACGGGTTTGCTCCCCCGCGACCGCCTCCAGCCACCACGGCAGTTGCGGCAGCACTTCCGAGCGATAGCCGTCCGCGAACTCGCGGCCAAGACGGCGTTGCAGGTGCCGCACCGCGCCCGCGACCAGCGGGTCGGCCGGGCGGTCGCCGCGGAGGAACGCGCCATTGGCGCTGGTGCCGACGTGCTCCTCGAAGACTTCGCCATCGCGGAGGGTGAAACGCGTGATCGGCAGCGCGTCCAGCACTTCGTTCGCGAACAGCACGCCGGACCACGCGTGCTGGGGCGGACGATCCAGCCAGGCGCAGCGCGCGAACAGGTCCCCGGGAAGTTCGGTACGCAAGCAATCGCGCTGCCTTTCGCGGAGGTCCGCCGAAGGCTCCAGCAGCCAGTAGTGCTCCGGCAACGCACCCACCGATTGCAATTCGAGCAGGCAGTCGCGGGCGAACGATCCGCTGCCGCCACCCAGTTCGAACCACACGGCCTCCCCGCCGCAGGCTTGCAGTGCGGGTGCCATCGCGCGCGCGACACAGCGCGCGAACAGCGCGCCGAGTTCCGGGGCGGTCACGAAATCGCCGGCCTTGCCGAACTTCAGACGGCCGGCGCTGTAGTACCCCAACCCCGGCGCGTACAGGCAACGTTCCATGAAACGTGCGAAGGACATCGGGCCGGACGAGGAGATCTCCCGGCGGATCACATCCGCGAGGCGCGCCGAATGGGCGGCTTCGTCCGCGGAAGGTTCCGGCAACTTCGATGGTGGCGCAGATTGGATAAACGTTCGTCCCGGGCGCAGGCCTGAAAAGGCCGAAATCGAAGGACATCATACGATCGAAAGTCCCGGCGCCAACAGGAGCGCTTCGACTTCGCCCGCTTTGCGAGCTACGCTCAGCGCGGACGGTCGATGCAGGATTCATTCGATGGCAGAATCGCGGGCCCCCGTCGCGCTGATCACCGGCGCCGCGCGGCGGATCGGAGCGACGGTCGCGCGCACGTTGCACGCGGCCGGCTACGACCTCGCATTGCATTGGCGGCACTCGCGTACGGAACTCGATGCGTTGATCGCGGATCTCGAATCGACGCGCGCGGATTCGACGCTGGCGTTGCAGGCAGACCTCGCCGATGCCGCCCGCTTGCCGGAATTGATCGAGGCGACGATCACCCGCTTCGGACGGCTGGACGCATTGGTGAACAACGCTTCCATGTTCCATCCGACGCCGCTCGGCAGCATCACCGCCGCGCAATGCGACGCGCTGTTCGCGGCCAATGCGCGCGCACCGCTGCTGCTGGCGCAGGCCGCTGCACCGCACTTGAAACATTCGCGCGGCTCCATCGTCAACATCACCGACATCTACGCCGAGCACCCGTTGCCGCAACACGCGGCCTATTCGATGAGCAAGGCGGCGCTGCGGATGGCGACCCTGGCACTGGCGCGCGAGCTGGCGCCGGCGGTGCGTGTGAACGCCGTCGCGCCGGGCGCGATCCTGTGGCCCGAAGGCGAAGCCGGTGCGGATCGCGCCCAGGTGCTCGCCCACATCCCGCTGGCACGCATCGGCACGCCGGAAGAAATCGCCGGCGCGGTACTGTGGCTGATTCGCGATGCGACGTACGTCACCGGCCAGACCCTGCGGGTGGACGGCGGACGCACGCTCGAGGCATAAGTGATGGAACCGGCACCGGCCGACTTGAAGGAAACCCGTCGCGGCGGCATCTTGAGGGCATTACGCGCCCCGAGGACGCCAATGCCTGCTCCCGCACCCACCGCCGATGCGCCGCCTCCCCGGCGGATCGCGCAGCAAATCCTCGATTTGCTGGCCGACGTCCCGGCCAGCCGCGAACGCCCGCACCCGCATCCGCGGCGGCGCAGCGAGGTGCTCGCGCGCTCCGCCCGCCGGAAAGCTTTCGTCGCGTCGTCCTCGCTGGCGTTGCCGCCCGGGCCGCTCGGCTGGCTGACAGTGGTACCGGAGCTGATCGCAATCTGGAAGATCCAGGCGCAGATGGTCGCGGACATCGCCGGCGCGTGCGGCCGGCACACGGCGCTGACGCGCGAGCAGATGCTGTATTGCCTGTTCCGGCACGCGGCCTCGCAGGCAGTGCGCGATCTGGTGGTCCGCACCGGGCAACGCTGGGTTGTGCAAATCGCCACCACCCACACGATCCGCCGCGTCGCCGAACGGATCGGGGTCAAACTGTCGGAGCGCGTGGTGGGCAGCTCGCTCGCGCGGATGCTTCCCGTCGCCGGTGCCGTCGGCGTCGGCACGTATGCGTGGTACGACACCCGCCAGGTGGGGCGCACCGCGATCGCGATGTTCTGCGGCGAAGCCGTGGCCCCGGCCGTTCGAAGCAGCGAGATCCGGGCCCAGCGGGTCGAACGCGACCGTGCACAGGATGCGCGCGACGCGGGATTGTAGGGCGGACAGCTCGCCACGCCCATCTAGAAGCGCTTGCTCCTTCTTCTGCGCGCGACAAGAATTACAGCGGAGCGCGACGGCGATCGCGCGCATGGCGCGCTCCTACATTCGCGACGACAGGCGTTCCAGTGCCGGCAGCAACGACGCCAGCTTTTGCCAACGCGTCTGTAGCGCTTCGCCGGTGAATGGCTCGCGGAGCTCCGGCGCAATGTCGGCCAGGGGTGCCAGCACGTGCGCCCGTTCGAATTCCTCGCGCGACAGATCGCTCCTGCACGAGCCGCCTTCGCACCACAGCGCGATGTCGAGGTCCAGCGTGCGGTCGGCATAGCGCGGCAGGCTGCGGTCGCGGCCGCTGGCGTCCTCGAGTTCGCGCAGCCACGCATGCAGCACGGCGTGTGCCACATCGGCATCGAACGCCGCCGCGCAATTGAGGAAGGGTTCACCTTCGAAACCGACCGCGGCGCTGCGGTACACGGGTGACACCAGGAGTTCGCCGAAGCGCTCGCGCATCGCACGCAGCGCCTCGCGCAAATGGCGTTCGGGATCGAGGTTGGAACCGAGGCTCAGGTAAACGCGCGGCATGCCGCTAGGGTCTCGAACCGCGTTCCACGACGACACCGACTGCTTGCGCACCGCGCACGGCGCCGGGCTTGGCGAGCTTCAGGCGCACCCATGCGACGCCGAACTCGTCGCGAACGATGGCTGCGCAGCGTTCGGCGAGGGTTTCGACCAACTGGAAACTCGACCCTTCGATGAAACCGATCAGGCGTTTCGATACGGCCTTGTAGTCGAGCGTGTCGTCGATACGGTCGCTGGCCGCGGGGCGGGTATTGTCGAAGGCCATCTCGACGTCGAGCACCACCGGTTGACGCACGCAGCGCTCCCAGTCGTAAATGCCGATGACGGTCTCGACTGTCAAACCCTCGATGAAGACGGTGTCCACGATTCAGGCGACCTCCGGAAGCGCTTCGAGATTCCAGCGAGGCCGCACCTGGATTTCGGGTCCGGTGCGCTGGCCGGCCGCGAGCCGGATCGAGCCTGCCAGCGCGATCATCGCGCCATTGTCGGTGCAGAACGCGAGGCGCGGGAAGTACGTCGAAAATCCCTCGTGCCGACCGGCCTCGGCGAGCTGTGCGCGCAGGCGCTTGTTGGCACCGACCCCTCCTGAAACCACCAGTCGCGTGTACCCGGTTTGCGCGAACGCGCGCCGGCACTTGATCGCCAGCGTCTCGACGATCGCTTCCTCGAAGCCACGCGCGATTCCGGCGCGGGTGGAGTCGGCCTGGTCGCTGTCCCGCCAAGCCAGCATCACCTGGGTCTTCAGCCCCGAAAAACTCATGTCGAGGCCGGGCCGATCGGTCATCGGCCGCGAAAATACGAACGCATCCGGGTCGCCGGCCTCGGCGATCTTCGCCAAGGCCGGGCCGCCCGGGTACGGCAGGCCCATCAACTTGGCGGTCTTGTCGAAAGCCTCGCCGGCGGCATCATCGAGGGTATCGCCGAGGAGCGTGTAACTGCCGATCTGCTCGACCCCCACCAGCAGCGAATGGCCGCCCGAGACCAGCAGCGCCACGAACGGCGGCGCCAGCGGCTCGGTGCCGGCTGCGGGTTCTTCCAGAAGCGGCGCCAGCAGGTGCCCTTCCATGTGGTGGACCGCGATCGCGGGGATCTCCAGCGCCCAGGCCAGGGACCGCGCGACCGCCGCACCCACCAGCAGCGCGCCGATCAGGCCGGGCCCCGCGGTATAGGCCACCGCGCCGAGATCGCGCACGCCCAATCCAGCGTCCGCAAGTGTCTGGCGCAAAAGGGGAAGCAGCTTCCTGACGTGGTCGCGGCTGGCCAGTTCCGGCACCACGCCACCGTATTCGGCATGCAGCGCAATCTGCGAATACAGGGCGTGCGCCAGAAGCCCCCGACCGGGCGCGTACACAGCCACCCCGGTTTCGTCGCAGGAGCTTTCGATGCCCAGTACAGGGGACTTTGAATCGATCACGGAAATCACGCTATAATTCGCGGCTCACCCGCGTCCAGCGGGTCAGTTTACCAAGTGGAGCGTCCATGCCCAGCGTCAAAGTCCGCGAGAACGAGCCGTTCGAAATCGCCCTGCGCCGATTCAAGCGCACCTGCGAGAAGGCCGGCGTGCTCGCCGAAACGCGCAAGCGAGAGTACTACGAGAAGCCGACCCAGGAGCGCAAGCGCAAGCGCGCTGCTGCGGTGAAGCGCCACCTGCGCCGCGTCTCGCGCGAAGTCACGCGTCGCAAGCGCCTGTACTGAGTCGCTCCACGACGCCAGGATCCACGAGCCGGTGCTGCCCTGCGGCACCGGCTTTTTGCGTTCCGATCGCGGCACCCAGGCAAGCTCGATGCTTGTCGAAGCGCGCCACCGACCATCGAGATGCCCCATGAGCGAATTGAAAGCACGCTTCACCGAAGACATGAAAACCGCGCTGAAGGGCGGCGACAAGGCGCGGCTGGGGACGATCCGGCTGGTCCTCGCCGCCATCAAACAGCGCGAAGTCGATGAACGCATCGCGCTGGACGACGCACAGGTCCTGCACGTGCTGGAAAAGATGCTGAAGCAGCGCCGCGATTCGGTCACCCAATACCAGGCCGCCAAGCGCGAGGACCTGGCCGAACAGGAGCGCTACGAAATCGGCGTGATCGAATCGTACCTGCCGGCGCAACTCTCCGACGCCGAGCTCGACGCGCTGGTGCAGGCGTGCATCGTGGAAGCGGGCGCCAGCTCGCCGCGCGACATGGGCAAGGTGATGGCACTCCTGAAGGAACGCGCCGCCGGGCGCGCAGACATGGGCGCGCTGTCGCAACGCGTCAAGGCGCGCTTGGCGGGCTGAGTCCGCCCTGCAAGTGCTGGCCTTGTCCCGCTGTCTTGATTCTGCTCGCCGCTGAGGCGAGCGGAACCCGAGCGAAGCTGTGTCGTACTTGCACAAGCCATGAGCGCCCTCCCGCGAGCAGGGACCGGCGATACTTGCCAAATGCAAGCGTACTTGCGAATCCTTCACACCGACGGCAGCGTCGATGCATCCGCGTTGACGGCCGCCGTGCCGTGGGCGGCGGTCACGCGGGTGGATCTGAGCGATCTCGCGCCGAGACTTCGGCTGTGGAGCCGGCGCAAGCACATCGACGCCGCGCGAGCACGGATCGCCGCCGCAGCCGACCTGCGGCCTTCGATGACCTTCCTGGGATCAGGTGATTTCCACCACCTTGCGGCATTGCTGATTGAGCGGGTGGGCCAGCCCTTCACCGTGCTGCATTTCGACAACCACCCCGACTGGGCGCGCCTCGCTCCACGCTGGCATTGTGGCTCGTGGGTGAACCGGGTGCTGATATCGCCGAACGTGCAACGGGTGGTGACGGTGGGCCCGTGCAGCGACGACCTGGTCGATCCCTGGCGCAAGGGCGGCAACCTGTCGGCGCTGGATTCTGGGCGGCTGGTGCTGTTCCCGTGGCAACACGAGCCCTCGCGGGTACGCCGCCGCATCGCGGACGGGCCGGGCCATGAATGGACCGCGGGTCGCATCTTCTGGCGAAACCTGTTTGAAAGAAAACTGGAGGATGCTGTCGACTTGGTGCTGGATGCGATTCCGACCGACGCGGTCTGGATCACCATCGACAAGGACGTGTTGCCAGAGCATGAGGCCCTGACCAATTGGGACCAGGGCCGGATGCCACTGGAGGCGCTCCTGGCCATGCTGCGCGCGATCGGTGCAAGGAAACGGATTCTGGGAGCGGATGTCTGCGGTGAATATTCTCCGCCACACCACGTGAACTGGTTGAAGCGTATTGAGGCGCGTCGGGATCAGCCGGCGCACGTGATGATGGATCGCCGAAGAATCGAAGACAATGCACGTACCGACTGCGAACTCGCGCGCGCCGTTTTCGGCGCCCGCGCCAACCCGACATGACTGCAACCCTCGCCACCTTGTTGCTGCTGCTCGGCTCGATCGCCTGCGATGTGACCGGGCAGGTGTGCTTCAAGCTCGGCGTCGGCAACCCGGCCATGGGTCCGGGCGCGCCCTCGCTCGTGTACAAGGTGCTGCATTCGCGGTGGATCGCATTGGGCGTGGCGGTGTACGCGCTGGAGTTCGTGCTGTGGTTTGCGGCATTGTCGCGCGTCGAGTTGAGCATCGCCTTTCCCTTCGCCGCACTCGGATATGCCGGCGTGGTGCTGGCCAGCCGGTTCATTCTCCGCGAACGTGTGTCGATGCGTCGCTGGATCGGCATCGGGGCGATCGTGGTCGGTGTCGCGTTGGTGGCTGGACCACAACTTGGCTGACGGATCCTGGCTGCTGGAGCTGGGCGACTGAACTGGCATGACCCAATCGATGATCAAGCAGGCTGACTTTCTGCTGCCCGGCGGCCGCGCCGGGGTGCTCCTGATCCACGGCCTTACCGGCACGCCGGCGGAAATGCGTTTCGTGGGCAAAGGGCTCAACCGCGCCGGATTCACCGTGTACGGCATGCAGCTCGCCGGCCACTGCGGCAGCGAAGCGGACCTGCTGAAAACCGGCTGGCGGGACTGGACGAGCAGCGTACGTGAAGGCGCCGCCCGGCTCCGCCGCGAGGTCGACCACCTGTTCGTCGGCGGGCTGTCGATGGGCGCGGTGCTGGCACTGCAACTCGCGATCGAACGCCCGCAATGGGTGGACGGCCTCGGGCTGTACGGCAGCACCTTCTTCTATGACGGCTGGACCATTCCACGGATGGCGCGCCTTTCATTCATGCTGCCGCTGGTGTGTGGATTGGGCTTGTTCCGGCGGCGCAATTTCATGGAGAGTTTTCCCTATGGCATCAAGGACGAACGCATCCGGTCGCGGATTGCGGGCGCGATGCTGGACGGGCAGAGCGAGGCCGCCGGCCTTCCCGGCAATCCATGGCCATCGCTCGCCGAATTCCACAAGCTCGTGTGGCGGGTGCGTCCACGCCTGCAGGAGGTGCGCGCGCCGTGCCTCATCATGCACGCGGCCGATGACGACATCGCCAGCGTGCGCAACGTCCGCCTTGTCGAACGCCGCGTTACCGGGCCGACCGAAACCGTGTTGCTGAACGACAGCTATCACATGATCACCGTAGATGGTGAGCGCGGTACGGTGATCGCCCGTTCGGCGGACTTCTTCACCCGCATGCTCGCCAGCAAACCACTGCGCGTGCCGCACCCACGGATCGCTGCGGCCGTCTCGACCGCATGACCGAAACGAGAGCTCACGATTCCATCGACGCCTTCGCGGCGGCCGACTGGGACCGGCTGTTTCCAGGCGAGATCGAAGACCACGCCTATCTCGGTGCGGTCGAGCGCGCCGGATTGCCGGGTTTTCGTCACCTTTATTTCGCGGTACGGGAAGCCGGCCAGCTGGCGGCGGCGGTGCCCGCGTTCGTCACCGACTACCGGCTCGACACCACCGTGTCGGGCGGCCTGCGCCGGCTCACCGGCCCGCTCGCGCGGGTGTTCCCGCGGTTGCTGCGCATCCCGATGCTGTCGCTGGGTTCGCCGGTCACCGAACGCTGTCGCATCGGCTATGCGCCAGATGCCACTGCGGAGCAACGTGCGGCGTGGCTGGATGCGATCCTTGCGCAGATGGAGAAAGTTGCGGCAAAAGGAAAGCTCGGCATGCTGGCAGTCAAGGATGCGCCGCTGGGCGAACCGGCATGGCGTGGGGTCTGTCTGTGTCACGGGTTGCGGGCGCTGCCGGGCCTGCCCGGCGCTACCCTCGACATCCGCTGGTCCAATGTGGAGGGCTATCTCGATTCGCTGGGACCCTCGACCCGCAAGGATTTGCGCAGGAAGCAACGGACCGGCGCGGCGCTGCACATTGCATGGCGCACCGACCTCGACGGTATCGAGGGCGACGTGCAACGCCTGTATCGGGGAACCCTCGCGCATGCCGAGTTCGCGTTCGAGGAGCTGACGCCCGCCTACTTCGAGAATGTTTTGCGCGACATGCCGGCCCGCGCGTTCTGTGTCACGTATTCCGAAGACGATCGACTGATCGCGTTCAACCTGGTGTTGTGCGACCGCGAACGCCTGCTCGACAAGTTCCTCGGCATGGACTACGCGGCCATGGCGCGCTACAACCTCTACCACGTGAGCTGGCTGGAAAACGTCCGTTACTGCATTGACCACGGGATCGGTGTGTTCGAAAGCGGCCAAGGCCTGCACCGCGAGAAACTGCGGCTCGGCAGCAGGCTCCACGCCAACGCTTTGTGGTACCGGCACCGCAATCGTTTGGTCGACGGGGTGCTGGCGCGACTGGAAGGACTGGCGCGATTCGACCGGCTCGACGGCGCCGAACCGGTTCCGGAACCGCCGCGCCCGTCGCTGCGAACCATCCGTCCGTGAACGAGATGACCACAGGTCGATGGCGTCAACTGGCCCCGCTGGTCATGGCGTGGGCGATCCTGCTCGCGATCGAAACGCTGGGGCAGGTGGCACTGAAGACCGCGGGCATGCGGATCGGCGTATTCGAGCTGGATCGCACCTCGGTACTCGCCGCGATCACGACGCCCTGGCTGTGGGTGGGATTGGCGTGCTATCTCGGCCAGTTTGCGGTGTGGATGACGATCCTGGAAAAGTCGACGCTGTCGGCGGCATTTCCCACCAGCGCGATCGTGTTCGTCGCGGTCATGATCGCCTCCTGGGCAGTATTCGGCGATCCCATGGGCTGGGAGAAAGTCCTCGGGTCGGCAATCATCGTCGCTGGTATCCTGATGCTGGGCCGCGACGCACAGTCGGGGACGCCCGTGCCAACGCCCGCCGACACCGAAGGGAACCTGCCATGAGCGACGATGTTCAAAGCACCGTTTTTTCCATCATCGCCAAGGAAGCCGGCATCGACGAAAGCAAAGTCACGCTGGATTCGACGTTGAAGGATCTGGAAATCGCCTCGCTCGACGCGATCCAGATCATTTTCGAAATCGAGGACCACTTCAAGATCCAGTTGCCCGACCGCGACCCCAACTTCGACACCGAGTCGGTGAAGGGGCTGGTCGATACCGTCGAGAAACTGTTGGCGGAAAAGGCCGCCAATCCGCCGCCGCCTGCCACGCCGCCCGCCACGTAACGCTGTCCGATCATGAATCGTCGTGTCGTCGTCACGGGTGTCGGCGCGATTTGCGCGCTGGGCCACGATGCGCGAACAGTCTGGACCGGCATGCGCGAAGGCAAGAGCGCGATCGCGCCATTGACCGGTTTCGAAGGCCAGGAGATGCGAGTGAAGGTCGCCGCCCAGGTGCGCGACTACGATCCTGCGCAACACTTCGATCCAAAGAAGTTGATCCTGCTGGACCGTGTCTCACAGTTCGCGCTGATTGCGGCGCGCGAGGCGGTCACACAGGCGGGGCTGGATTTCCGCGCGGGCGGCCTCGGGGAGCGCGCGGCCTGCGTGATCGGTACCGGCACCGGCGGCGAAGAGACCAACGACGACTGTTCGCGGCGTCTGTACCGCGACGGCAATCCCCGCCTGCACCCGCTCTCGATCGTGCGCCGCATGGTCAACGCACCGGCCTCGCAAGCGTCGATCGAATTCGGGATCACCGGCGCTACCTTTTGCGTTTCCTCGGCCTGCGCCACGTCCAACCACGCCTTCGCGCAAGCCTTCGCGCTGGTGCGGTCGGGCGCCGCCGAGGTGGCACTCGCCGGCGGCACCGAAGCCTGCCTCACGCTCGGCGTACTGCGCGCATGGGAAGCCATGCGGGTGCTGGCCGACGACACCTGCCGCCCGTTCTGCAAACAACGCCGCGGCCTGGTGCTGGGCGAAGGCGCCGGCATGATCGTGCTGGAAGATCTCGATCACGCGCGGGCACGTGGCGCGGAGATCCTGGCCGAATTCGCGGGTGCAGGCATGAGTGCCGATGCCGGCGACATCGTGCTGCCGTCGGCCTACGGCGCGGCGCAGGCGATACGCACGGCGCTCTCCGATGCGCAATTGAACGCCGAAGATATCGGCTACATCAACGCCCACGGCACCGCGACGCCGGCCAATGATCCCACCGAAACGAAAGCGATTCACCAGGTATTCGGCGACTGCGCGAAGCAAGTCGCCGTGTCATCCACCAAATCCGTGCACGGACACGCGCTCGGCGCCGCCGGTGCGATCGAGATCGTCGCGGCCCTCGGCGCGTTGCGGGAGGGCGTGCTGCCGCCCACCGCCAACTTCCTCGACCCCGATCCAGCGTGTGACCTTGATTACGTTCCCAACGTGGCGCGCGAACGCGCGGTGCACGCGGTGCTGTCCAACGCCTTCGCGTTCGGGGGACTCAATGCCGTGGTGGCACTCAAGCGCGCGCCCTAGCGACCCTTGTCACCGCTTTGCTTCAACTTCGTTACAAACCGAGCAAATACACGGGCAGACAGGCAGCTACCCACATCAAGACCTGCAATAGCAGGATCGGCGTGGCCCGCTTCGCTGCTCGCGACATCCATTTTATGGCGAAGAACAACAGCACCGGAAGCTGTACAACCATCAATAGCTGCCAGATGTGTGCCACCGCCCCTTCATCCGGTTGACGCACTCCGCTCGCGCCATACAGGAAAATGGCCGCAACGACGAGAACAAGCGCAGCGGAAGACATGACGATGGGAACGCAAGCACTGGGCAGCTTCGCCATGGCGCTTGCGGATTGTGGGTAGGTACTCATGTCCGCTCCTGAGCCGACCACGGGGAAAAGCCTTTCGTGACACGCTGATCGAACGACATTGATCGCGCCGCGGACACTTCCTGGCTCTTGTTCCAGCAACATCGTGAATTCGCGGCCATAACGCGCTCTCCATTCGCGCGGATAAAGGCCCGCCAGAATCCTGGCCAGATGCTTGTTCACGCAGGTTGAAGTCTTCCCAATGTCGCCTTGGCAAACCGATGGAGGGTATTCAGCCTTGCACGCAGGATTTTCTTGCCTTCGGCGGTGATTCGATAGGGCTGACGCCTGCCCTGCGGGACCAACGGAACAATCCACTGCAACTTTTCCAGACGCGCAATGGCTCCGTACAGCGTTCCAGGTCCAAGCCGCGTGCCACACAGTTCGACAATGTCTTCAATCATCGCGTGGCCATGCTTTGGGCCACCCGCCAAGCTGGCGAGTACCAGGAACGGCGGATCGGAATAGTAAGCAGGATCAGAGGAATCGGTTGTCATAACTACGTCTCACGTACTACGTGTTGCGTAGTTATGACACATGCGCCGGCTGATTGCAAGCCCGCCAACCGACCCGAGGCGGGTTGACACCCGCCGTTCGAAATCAGGCCATGGATGGTCGTGTAGAAGCGATATCCGCGCCGCTGGGTGACGCGGCGCGCACTTTGGGTCAGGCTGGCGGCGCGATCCAGCGCGCGACCACGACGCCGCAGCATCATTGCTGCGCAAGCCACTCATCATCTGACCCCTCGTTCACCCCCTCGAACAGGAAGGTCGAGAGATAGCGCTCGCCGGTGTCGGGCAGCATGGCCAGCAGCACGGAGCCTTGTGGCGCTTTCTTCGCGACTTCGAGCGCGGCGGCGACGGTGGCGCCGGAGGAGATGCCGCAGAAGATGCCTTCTTCGGTTGCGAGGCGTCGCGTGGTGTCGCGCGCCGCCACTTCGTCAATCGGGATGATTTCATCGGCGACGGTGCGGCTCAAGACTTTCGGCAGGAAATCCGGCGTCCAGCCCTGGATCTTGTGCGGATGCCATTCGCCGCCAGCAAGCAAGGATGCGTTCACGGGCTCGGTCGCGATCACTTTCAGATCCGGGCGCGCGAGTTTCAGCACCTCGCCGGCGCCGGTGAGCGTACCGCCGGTGCCCCAGCCGCTGACGAAATAATCCAGCCGTTTGCCGGCGAAGTCGCGCAGGATCTCCGGGCCCGTCGTATTGCGGTGCCAGGCCGGATTGGCTTCGTTCTCGAACTGGCGTGTCAGGAACCATCCGTGCTTCTCCGCAAGTTCCTCGGCCTTGCGCACCATGCCGCCACTGCGTGCGGCCGCGGGCGTGAGGATGACCTTGGCGCCGTACGCGCGCATCAGCTTGCGCCGTTCGATCGAAAACGAATCGGCCATGACCGCCACGAACGGATAACCGCGCGCGGCGCACACCATCGCCAGCGCCACGCCCGTGTTGCCGGAGGTCGCCTCGACCACGGTCTGTCCGGGTTTCAGCGCACCGTGCTGCTCGGCATCCAGAATCACCGCGATCGCCAGACGGTCCTTGACCGAGCCGCCGGGATTGAACGATTCGACCTTGGCGTAGAGCGTGACGTGCGCGGGTGCGAGACGATGCAGCTTGACGATCGGCGTGTCCCCGATGGTATCGAGGATGTTTTCGTGCAGGGACATGGCGGCCCTCGGGCGATGCTCCGACAGGGGCGGAGCGGACACATAGCCTAGCCGCGCGCGTGATTAGAAATCCGTTAGGGAAAGCCGATCGGTCCCGGCCGTTCGTCAGTCGGCAGGGGAGAACCATCGGCGTCTGCACCCAGTCGTGGTGATGCTTCGAAGGGCTTGGTACCGCCTCGCCGCGCGAATCGAAGCCTGTCCCGAACGTGACCCGACCCTGCTACTGCGATTCAGTGCCACTGCTTGGCGGCAGCCCTTGCAACGGGATCAGCGACATCAGTTTGCCCATGTCGAGGTATTGCAGCAGCCCGCTCATGCCGCGCGCCACGTGCGGTTCGGAAACCAGGCCGGTCACCGCCCAACGCCCCCAAGCCTCGAAAGCCGACGTGACCGCCGACGGGCCCTCGAACATCAAGGCCTGCTGCACTGGTTGCCTGCACGACTGCACCAGCAGGTCGGTCACCAATGCGCCGGCTTGCTCATTGATCGCGTCGCGCTGTGCGGGCGTCACCGCCGCCATGGACGCGACATCCGGGTCGAGCGCCATGGTCGCGAACGCCCAACGGAGTGCAACCCTGCGATCGGTGGGTGTTGTCGAACGGATCAGGCACTGGGCCAGGACGTCGGCGTAGGAGCCCGCGTGGACCGGCGCGGCCCAAGCCGCCGCCGAGCCGGACACGGCGAGCAGGAAAAGGAGGCGGCGCATGGCGATGTCCGATGGGTGGCGACGGTGTTTGAGACCACGTTGCCGCGGCCAGGTTTCAGGAGAAACCCGCGGGGTCGCGCGTTCAGCCCGGCTACGCCCACGCCACGGCACCGCGCTCAGACGCTTCGCGCGAGTTCTGCGGCGACCTGCCGAGCCGCTTCGAGGGTCGCTGCGACATCGGCGTGCGTATGCGCGGTCGATACGAACAGATTTTCATAGGCGCCCGGGTGGAACAGCACGCCCCGCGCCAGCATGCCATGCCACCAGCGCCGGAACATTTCCTGATCGGCATGCCGCTCGGCGTCGCGATAGTTGTGGATCGGCTCGCTCGCAAACCACACCTGCATCAGCGGACCCAGACCCACGACGTAGGCCGGCAGGCCCGCCTGGCGCAGCACCCCGTCCAGTCCGGACCGCAGTTCGTCGGAAACGGCATCGAGTTTTGTGTACAGTCCCGGCGTCCCGAGTTCGTCCAGTGCCGCATTGGCCGCCGCCACCGCGATGCCGTTGGCGGTGTAGGTGCCGGCCATGGAGACCGTACCTTCGGCCACCAGTGCCATGATGTCGCCGCGGCCACCCACGGCGGCGACCGGGAAGCCCCCACCGATGCCTTTCGCGAATACCGACAGGTCCGGACGTACGCCGAGGCGGCCCTGCGCGCCGGCGAGGCCGAGGCGAAAGCCGGTGATGACTTCGTCGAAGATCAGCACGATATCGTGGCGCGCCGTCAGTTCGCGCATCGCTTCGAGGTAGCCGGGCTTGGGCAGGATGCAGCCGGTGTTGCACATCACCGGTTCGGTGAGCACCGCCGCAATGCTGTTTCCTTCACGCTTGATCGTGTCGGCCAATCGATCCGCGTCGTTCCACGGCAGGATGACGAGGTTCTCTTCGATCCCTCTCGGCAAGCCCGGCCCCTGCGGCACCGGCAGCGGGCGATCATCCGGTCCCGCCTTGTCGATCGCCGGGTGCTTGCTCCAGTACACGGCATCGGAAAATCCGTGGTACATGCCTTCGAAGCGGATGACCTTGTGCCGGCCGGTGAACGCGCGCGCCAGGCGCGTCGCGTAGAGGATCGCTTCGGTGCCGGTGTTGCACAGCCGCACCTGGTCGACACTCGGCACGGCATCGATGATCTTCCGGGCAAGCCGCGTCTCGTCCGCTGTGGGCAGCGCGAAGATCGTGCCGCGCTGCTGGATGAAGTCGACCACGGCTTGCGTCACGCGCGGCGGCCGGTGGCCGAGCAGCATCGGGCCGAGGCCGAGGAGGTAATCGATGTATTCGTTGCCATCCACGTCGGTGAGGTGCGACCCCTCACCGCTCGCGACGAACAACGGATACGGCGTCCAGCCCGACCAGGTCGCGCGAGCGGTGCTGTTGACGCCGCCGGGAATGATCCGGCACGCGGTGTCGAACAGCCGGGCACTGCCGGCGGTGTCGATGCCGGCAACGAGCTGCCCGCCGCCCGCATCAATGGGGCAAGCCTGTGCAACCTCGACTTTCACGGCGCTCATGGCAGACCTCGGGGAAAATCAGCGGACGACGGCTTCCGGCAACAACACCCGTTTGTGCGTATGCAGCTTGCCGGCCAGCAGCGCGGGCATCAGCCCGATCGCGTCGGCAAAACCGACGATCGGAACATGCGGGATACCGGCATGACGCGCGTGTTCGATCAGCCGGTGTTTGGCGAACACGTAATCGGCTTCGCCTGCGGCGCAAAAATCCGAAGCGCCGTCGCCGATCAGCAATACGCGATGGTGTCGGTTGTGTTCGCGCACAGCGCTCGCACACTTGCAGTGGCCGCTGCCAACCCGGCAATGCGAGTCGGCGAACGGCGTCTCCAGCTTCCAGCTGCGCGGACCGCTCTGCACGAGCCGATTCGCGAGCACCGGCAGGTCGTCGAGTCGATGGCGCGACAGGATCGCGTGGATCGCGTAATCGATCCCGTCGCTGACGACCCGCAGTGTGCAACCCGCGGCATGCACGGCTTCCACGAAAAGCGGAAAGGCGGGGTCGATGCGCATCGTCGCCAAGTGCTGGTCGATGTCCTGGCGCGAAGCATCGAGGAGCGCGATCTGCCCCGCCATGCACTCGGCGGATCCGATCCTGCCATCTCGCCAGTCGCGCTCGAGTAGCCGCCAACCGGGGTGCGCAAACCGCTCCAGCAGCGAGTCGGTGACGTCCTCGATGGTGATGGTGCCGTCGAAGTCGCACAGGATGTTCCATCGGTTCACGGTCAGTGGCTCGGCAGGCGGCATCGGGCGCCGCAAATCGGCAGCGACGGTAGCACCTGCCGGCTTTCGGGACGCTTTCTCACCGACGCGGGAATCGCACCAGGACACGCTGCCCGATCCGGAGCGGCGTTGCGCCGCCGGGCGCCGGCGTGAGTGCCAGCGTACAGTCGACGTCATTGGCAAGCGCGCGTGCCAATGGATCCTGATTCAGGCTCGCCGACTGCAGTACCTCCCCGACCCACAGCACCTTGGCTTGGTAGACCTGGCCCGTACCCGATTCGCGCACGACCTGGGCCCGCATGCCAGGATGGATCGCGCCGGCGTCATCGGCGTCCACCTGTGCACGCACGATGTGCGGGCGATCCGGCAGCAGTTCGAACAATGGCTGCCCAGACGACGCGGCAACCGCCTGCCCGACCGCCACGTGCCGGGCCGCCACGGTACCCGCGACCGGCGCACGCAATAGGGTCCCGTCCATTTGCAGTTTCGCCGCGGCGAGTTGCTGACGGGCGGCATCGAGCGCGGCTTTCGCGGCAGCCTGGTTGGCTTCCAGCGATGCCACCGCATCGCGCGCCTGGTCGGCGGACTCGCCGGTCGCGGCTCCGGCCCTGGCTGCCTCGGCGATCCGCGGCGCGCGCTGCCGGGCCTGTTTCAGCGCCACTTGCAGCGCGTCGAGTTGTGCCTTGGCCTGCTCCACGCCGGCTTCGGCAGCCGCTACCTGGATTTTCGCCGCGCGTGGATCGATACGGGCCAATGCCTGGCCGGCCTTTACCCGGTCGCCCTGGTTCACCGCCACCGACTCGACCACGCCGCCGGTACGCGCGGCGACCTGCACCATGCCGCCCTCGACGTCCACCTTGCCGCGCGCCACCGCGAGCCATTGCGATCGGACGGCGGCGTCCGCTGCCGCGTGTCCGTCGCCGGACGAACACGCGGCCAGCGCAAGCGCCGACGCGGCGAGCACAGCTCCGATGCAACGATGCGATTTCACGATGCATCCTCCTGTTCGGGCGCGTGATCGTGGTGCAGCACGCGCCGGTCGTTCAATATCGCGCCATCTTCCATTTTCAGCACGCGGTCGGCGTGCTTCACGAGGCGGGGGTCGTGGCTGACGCACAGTACCGTGGTGCCGTGTTCGTGGGCGATCCGGCGCAGCGTGTCGATCACGATCTGGCCGTTCGCGGCATCCAGTGCACTGGTGGGTTCGTCGGCGAACAACAATTGCGGCTGCTTGACAAGTGCGCGCGCGATCGCGACGCGCTGTTTCTCGCCACCGGACAACTCGGCCGGCAGCAGGTGCATGCGCCCCGAGAGCCCGACCTCCTCCAGCGCCGCGCGGCTCCGGTCCTTCGCGGCGCGGTCAGCAACGCCCATGTAGCCGAGCGGCAGCATCACCTGCTCCAGTCCGGTCAGCGCCGGAAACAGGTTGAAGCCCTGGAAGACGAAGCCGGTGTGTTGCAGGCGAAAGCGATCCAGCGCATGCCGGTCGCCGCGCCACAGGTCTTCGCCCAGCGCGATCACGCTGCCCGTCTCCGGCCGCTGCAGGCCCGAAAGGATCGACAGCAGCGTACTCTTGCCACAACCCGACGGGCCGGCGATCAGGGTCAGCTGCGCGGCATCAACCGCCAGCGACAGACCGTGCAGGATCTCCGTGCGCACCTTGCCGCTGGTGTAGCCCATGTGGATGTCGCTGGCGATCAGCGCGGTCATCGCAGCAGCAACGCCGGATCGGCGCGGCGCAGCGCGCGAACCGCCGCGATCCCGGAAACCAACGCAATCCCCAATACCAGGGCCGCGCACAGCAGCCACGCCGGCACATTGAGCGCCACCGGCACATCCTGGGTCCTGGCGAGCTCGATCAACCCGACGCTGAGCACGACGCCCGCGAGCAATCCGCAAACGCCGATCCACGCGGCCTGCTCCAGCACCACGCGACGCAGCGAACCCAGGCTGACGCCGAGCGCGTGCAATGTCGCGTATTCACGAACCGATCCCGCGATCGCACCCATCAGGGTCTGGCTGGTGATGATCGCGCCGACGATGAACACCACGATCGCGAGGAATACCACACCGAGCCCCGCACCGGTCTGGAACATCCAGTAGAGCACCGCACGCCGCGCGAAACTGGACGCCGTCCATGCCGCGTAGCCCGTAGCACCCTCGTCGATGCGCGCCGCAACCGCGGCGGCGTTCGCGCCCGGCTTCAGTTTTGCAACGTAATACGCCACCTCGCTGCCGCCTGTGTCGTCGTCGAGCGCGCGTGCAGTATCCAGCGAGGCGATCACGTTCACGCCACCCAACGCGCGGATGCCGCTGGCGACTCCCACGATCCGCACCAGCTGCCCGTTGACCAGCGCCCGACCGCCGATGGGCACCCCGAGCTTGGGCAAGTCGGCGCGGTCCACGATCACCGCGAACGGTTCCTTCAGCGACGCCCGCTGCGCGGGGCTCAGCACATCGGAGAAGATCATCCCGTCGGCCTGGGTGCTGATGCCGGACACGAATACCGACACGCCACCGGTGCCGGCCGGACCGCGCCAGTCGCCGTCGATCCACGCGAACGGTTCGACCCGCGCGACGCCCGGATCCATAAGCAGCGCGGTGCGCGCGCGCGGCGCGATGGGACGCCCCAGCTCAATGCTTCGGGTGCCGGGGTAGCCGACCCAGACCTCGGCATCGGAGGCAGTGATGTAGACCGCGGTCGAGCCGAAGATCCCGAACACGAGCGCGGCCTGCATCAGCAGCAGCAGGCCCGAGAAAGCGACTGCCAGCATCGCCGGCAGGAAACGTCGCCATTCGTGAACCAGGGTCTTGCGCGCGAGCGGAATCATGGGTGGCCAATCCGATGCGGTTCTCCCTTCTCCCTTCGCGAGAGGGGCAGGGGTGTGGGTCCGAACCCGCCGGGGGCTTCCACGCCGTTCGAATGCGGACCCTCATCCGGCCCTTCGGGCACCGTTCTCCCGAGAGGAGGAGGAAAAGCATCGCTCCCTTTCCCATTGACGGACGAATCACCGGGTCGGCTTTCGCCTCTGTCATCGATTTCCGGTAGCGGCGCGCCACCGAGTGCCTTGTACAGCGCGACGTAAGCCAGGCCGTGCGCGAGCCGCGCCTGCTCGCGGTCGAGTTCGGCTTCGGTGAGCGCGAGCCTCGCGTCGGCGAGGTTCATCGCGTCCGCTTGTCCGAGATGCCGCAATTTCCTGCTCAAGGCAAGCCCCCGTTGCGAGGCCGACGCCGCGGTACTCGCGTATCGCAGCCGCTGAGCGGATGCGTGCAGCGCCGCGAGATCGGTTTCGACTTCCGCGGCGCCCTTCAGCACCGCCTGCCGGTATGCGACCAGCGCAGCCTGCAACTGGTCTTCGCGCGTGTCGCGCACCGCGCGGCGCTGGCCCCAGTCGAACAGCGGAATGTCGATGATCGGGCCGATCGCAAAGGTATTGTTGAGGTCACCGAGTTGGGCCTGACCCTTGACCAGCGCAGCGAACGTAAGCGAACTGCCCAGTGCGAGGCGGGGATACAGGTCGGCCTTGGCGATGCCGAGTTCGCCCGCGGCTTTGAGCACCGCAGTTTCCGCGTAGCGGATTTCAGGGCGGGTGCGCAAAAGGTCCGCCGGCACGGAGGCGACATTGGCAGCCATCAGTCCGGGCAAGGGTTGCGCTTGCAGCCACGCGGGACTGGGCTCGCTTTTTCCGAGCAACAGCGCCAGCGTTTGTGCATGCTGCGCGATCGCCATGCGTGGATCGGCGAGCCGTGCTTCGGCCTTAGCCGCCGCGGCTTCGCCCTGCTCGACCTCGAGCTGCGAGGCAAGCTGGAGCCGCAGCCGCACGCCCAGCAGGTCGACTTTTCCCCGGACCGCCTTCGCGGCGTCCTCCAGCAGTGCGTCGCTGCGCTGCGCCGCCCGCAATTGCAGGTATTCGCGCACCACCTCCGCGACCAGCGACACACGCGCGGACTGCAATTCCGCCTCCGCCGCTCCGGTCTCCGCCGCGGCAACATGGCCGTTGGCTTCGCGGCGGCCGAACAGACCCAACTCCCAGGTCGCGTCGAACCCCGCCTGGAAATAACTCGCGGTGTTCTCGGGGTTCGGTTCCTCGATGGTGTTGAACCCGAGCTTTGGTTTGAAACGCGTCGCCGCCGCATCTTCCAGCGTACGCGCTGCGCGCAGTTTCCATACCGCCTGCTGCACGTCGAGGTTGTCGTGCAATGCGCGTTCGACCAGCGCGTTCAATTCCGGGTCGTGAAAATGCTTCCACCATCCGGTCAGGTCAGGCTTCGCGCCGAGCTGCGGCGCATTGCGCCAGTGTGCAGGCAAATCGCGCGTCGGCAGCTTCGGCACCTCGACGGATGCGCAGCCGCCAAGCACGATATACAGGGCGGTCGCAAACAGCACCGGCGCACGGGATCGACGGGTTTGCAGGGATGCGACCATGGATCTTGGCAGTGTAGCGGCTGAATAGCGGCGAGGGCGCGCGGAACGGGCGAAAGCCATTGGAAAGGTAACGCCACCCATCATGTTCAAGCCTTTCCACGACGATGCAAAATTTCACGCCTGCCGCGACCCGACGCCGTAAAATCACCGGCACAGCCGCCTTGGCCTGCCGTGGCGCAGCGAAACCTCATCGCGTCCATGAACAACACCATACCCAAAGCCATACCCCTCGTTTTCGCCTGGAGCGCGTGGGACGTGATTCCGGTGCTGATGGTGCTGGGCCACGCGGCGTTCCTCGCGTGGCTGTTCTTCGGTTTCCACCAGACGCCGTGGGCGGTGTGGATTCCGTGCGCACTGGTCTATTCCATCAGCATCTCGTGGTCGATCAACTCCACGAGCCACAACTTCATCCACAACCCGTTCTTCAAATGGGCATGGCTGGACCGCGTGTTCAGTTTCCTGTTCTCGCTGACCGACGGTTTCAGCCAGGAGTTCTACAAGCACGTCCACCTGCGCCACCACGTCGGCAACATGGACCGCGTCGGCAAGAACGGCACCACCATCGATCCACTGTCGATCTACCGCCACGGCGAGGACGGCAAGCCCGAGAGCGTGTGGACGTACACGTTCTATTCGTACTTTCGCGATGACATCGGCGAGTGCTATACGCGATTGAAACGGAAACACCCGAAACTCGCACGCTGGATCCGCATCGAGATCGCGACGGTCGTCATCGTGTACCTCGCCTGCCTGGTCTACGACTGGCGCGCGTTCGTGTGCCTCGTGCCGTTCTACTATCTCGGCCACTCGCTGTCATCGTTGAACGGCTATTACGAGCACCTGAAGGGCGATCCGGACCAGCCGATCGCGTGGGGAGTCTCCACCTACAACAAGCTCTACAACTGGATCTGGTTGTACAACGGCTTCCACGCCGAGCACCACTACCGGCCCAAGGTGCACTGGACGAAAATGGTCACGCTGCGCGATTCGATTCGCGCCGAGCAACGCACCAAGGGCGTGCACGTGATGCGTTGGTGCCACGCGCTCGGCTTCATGGATCGCCAGCCGGCTGCGCACGCGCGCAACGCGTAACGAACATTACGCATCGCGCCGACCGCCGCGGACGGGTGATCGCGTTCGGCGGCCGGGTTATTTCCAGCACCCTTCCTGCGCGCGAAGATCAAGAGCCGGGCGTCCCTGCCGCGACCTCAGGCGATCGCGACGGGATACGAACCGAGCACCCTCACCTGCGAGGCGAAATCACCCAATTCCGCCAGCGCGTCACGCAGCGGCGATTCGTCCACATGGCCGCTGACGTCGATGAAGAATGCGTACTGCCACTTGCCGGTATGCGCCGGACGCGATTCGATGCGGTTCATGCTGGCGCCGTGCCGTGCGAGCGGCTCCAGCACGCGGTACAGCGCACCGGGCTGGTCGCGCACGAACACCAGCAGCGAGGTGCGGTCGTTGCCGGACGGAGGGAACAGCGCGCGGCCAAGCACCAGAAAGCGCGTGGTGTTGTCGGGACGGTCCTCGATCGGGCCGGCGACCACCTGCAAGCCGTACACGTGCGCCGCGCTTTCACCCGCGATCGCCGCGGCATCGTCGGCCTTGCGCGCGCGCCGCGCCGCCTCGGCGTTGCTCGATACCGCTTCCAATGCCACGCCGGGCAGGTTCTGGCGCAGCCAGCCACGGCACTGCGCCAGCGACTGGCCATGCGAATACACGCGTTCGATGTCTTCGACGTGACCGCCGCGCGACAGCAGGTACTGGTGCACGTGCAGTTCGACTTCGCCGCAGATTTTCAGCGGCGAGCCGAGGAACAGGTCCAGCGTGGACTGGATCGTACCCTGCCCGGAATTTTCGACCGGCACCACGCCGAAATCCGCGCGGCCTTCGCCGACCTCGTCGAACACCTCGGCGATGCTGGCCAGCGGAAAGCCCTTGGCCGAATGTCCGAAGTGCTTGAACACCGCCTGCTCGGAGAAAGTGCCCTCGGGGCCGAGGAAACCGACCTTCAATGGTTCCTGCTGGGCGAGACAGGCCGACATGATTTCGCGGAACAACCGCACCAGCACGTCGTCGGCCAGCGGGCCGCCGTTGCGGTCGACCACGCGGCGCAGCACCTGCGCCTCGCGCTCGGGCCGGTAATAGTCCACCGCGGCGGCGAGCTTGCCCTTGGCGCGGCCGACTTCGTGCGCCCAATGCGCGCGACGCGCGATCAGCGCCTGGATCTGGTGATCGATGCCGTCGATCTCGGCACGCACCGCGGCGAGGTCGGGTTTTGGCGAGGTTTCGCGCTTGTCCGCGGCCTTGGTGCGCGCGGGTCTCGACGTCGCCGCGGGCTTGCGCGTTGACCGGTTCCTGGCTGCCATGCTGGTTCTCCGCGAAGGATGGGGCAGCTTGCCGGCGGTGCCATGCCAACGCAAGCCGTCTGGGCGTCCATCCATCGAAACCACGGGTCGGCGCCTGCGTGTCCGATGCGAACGAAGCGACAGCCCAAGCCCCGGCACGCAAAAACCGATGTACTCATTGCCATCCGAAGCGCGGTACGAACCCTCGCCGCCTGCAACGTCGAGGCGGCTAGACTAGCAAAGCGATGTCCGGCCTGATCCCCGAACGCTTCATCGATGAACTGCTGGCCCGCGTCGATATCGTCGACGTGGTGCAGCAGCGTGTGCCGCTGAAGCGCGCCGGGCGCGAGTGGACGGCGTGCTGCCCATTCCACGACGAACGCACACCCTCGTTCACGGTCAGCCCCGCGAAGCAGTTCTACCACTGCTTCGGTTGCGGCGCCCACGGCAGCGCGATCAAGTTCCTGATGGACTACGACCGCCTCGAATTTCCCGACGCGGTCGAAGAGCTGGCGCAGACGGTCGGCGTTGCGGTGCCGCGCGAAGGCGGCCCTGCGCGTCCGCGCGAGGATCGCACCGACCTCTACGCCTTGCTGGACGGGGCCGCGGGGTTCTACCAGGAACAGTTGCCGAAGAACGAAGCGGCGCGCGCGTATTGCAAAAAGCGTGGACTCGACAAGGACATCATCGAGCGTTTCAGGATCGGCTGGGCGCCCGGCGGCTGGGACGCGGTGAAACGCGCGCTCGGGACAAGCGACGCGCGGGTGAAGATGCTGGAAGAGGCCGGGATGCTGTCGACCGGCGACAAGGGCACGTACGACCGGTTCCGCGAACGTCTGATGTTCCCGATCCTCGACCGCCGCGGACGGGTGATCGCGTTCGGCGGCCGGGTTATATCCAGCGCGCTTCCTGTGCGCGAAGATCAAGAGCCGGGCGTCCCTGCCGCGACTTCCCACAAAAGCGCGCCCGCCAAATACCTCAATTCCCCGGAAACGCCGCTGTTCCACAAGGGCCGCGAATTGTTCGCGCTGTGGCAGGTACGCCAGGCGAACGCAAAGCTCGAACGCCTGATCGTGGTCGAGGGCTACATGGATGTGGTGTCGCTGCACCAGGCCGGCGTGGCGCAGGCCGTCGCGACGCTGGGTACCGCGACGACGGGAGAGCACGCGGAACTGCTGTTCCGCACCGCGCCTGATGTCTACTTCTGCTTCGATGGCGACCGTGCCGGGCGCAGCGCCGCGTGGCGAGCGCTGGAATCGGTGCTGCCGCGGATGCGCGACGGCCGGCAGGCATTCTTTTTGTTCCTGCCGGAAGGCGAAGACCCCGACACACTGGTGCGCAAGGAAGGCCGGGAAGGTTTCGAGGCCCGGCTCAAGCAGGCGACGCCGCTGTCGGAATATTTCTATGGCTATCTTTCGCACGACGTGAACGTGTCGACCCTCGACGGCCGCGCCCGCCTCGCCGAACACGCGAAACCGCTGCTCGCGAAATTGCCGGACGGTGCGTTCCGCGATCTCATGTACGCCGAACTCGAGAAACGCACCGGCGTGCAATCGGCACCGGTCGCCCCGGCACGGCGGTCCGTGTCACCACCAGGCACCCCGCGCCGCACCCTGGTGCGCAGCGCAATCGCGATGCTGCTGGCCAATCCCGCGCTGGCGCAGGAAGTCACACTGCCCTACGCCTTCGCAGAGTTGGACAAGCCGGGCATTCCGCTCCTGACCGAACTGCTGGATTTCCTGCAAGAACGACCTGGCGTCAACACCGAGAGGTTGCTGGGCCATTTCGCGGAGCGCGAGGAATCGGCCGCCCTGCAGAAGCTTGCGCTCACCGAATTTCCGGGCGAGCCGGAAACCCTGCGCATCGAGTTTGTGGATGCGGTGCACAAGCTCGCCGAACAGACGAACCAGCAACGCCTCGATGCCTTGATCCGCAAGCAGTCCGAAGGCGCGCTGGACGCGAACGACAAGAGCGAATTGCGCGCATTGCTGGCCCGGAAAGCCCAAGCGGCCTCGTCCATGTAGGAGCGCGCAGGTTGGGCTGATCCCGGGCTTGTCCGGGAGAAGCCCAACATGGTTGGTCAACAACGTTGGGCTTCGCGTTGCTCAACCCAACCTGCACATGCTGTGCTGTGGTGCACCGGTCGCGCG